>JAJTHD010000117.1 GCA_021297925.1 Lysobacteraceae bacterium | reverse complement strand
TAGAGGCGGTCGATGCCGGCGAAGCGCGGGTCGACGGTCGGAGCGATGGCGGGCGAGGTCGTCATGGGGCGCGCAGTGTACGCGGCGTGCGCGGGGTGCGCGTTCAGCGCCGGCGCGCTACCGTTCGCCCCGCCTGCCCCGGAGTGATCCATGCGCCCCCGCCACGCCCGCGCGACCCGAATCGCCCTCACCGCCCTCGCCACCGCCCTGCTCGCTGCCTGCACGACGGCCCCGACGGCCCGCAGCGTGGTCACCTACGACAACCGCCCTGCCCCGCCCGCGGCCCGTTGCTACGACTGCGGCACGGTCGAATCGATCGTGACGGTGAGGAACGCCCGGCCGAACACGGGCACCGGCGCGGTGCTGGGCGGCGTGGTCGGCGCCATCGCCGGGCGCGCACTGGCCGACGACAGCAGCAAGGGCCGGCGCAACACGGCCACGGTCGCGGGCGCCGTCGCCGGTGCGGTGGCCGGCAACGCCATCGAGGAGCGCGCCAACGCCGAGAGCTTCGACGTCACCGTTCGCATGGACGATGGGCGCCGGCTGACGCTCAACCTGACCCGCCTGCCGCAGGGCATCGCCACCGGCCGCTACGTGCGCTGGGACGGCCGCACCCTCACCCCCCTCCGCTGAGCCGGGACCTCACGATGCGCGCGCTCGTCACCCTCGTGATCGGCCTCGTGGCCGGCGTCCTGCTGACCGTCATCGCCATGAACAGCCTGCGCAAGGGCACGGCCTACCCGAACGGGGTAATGGCGGTGATGGCCGCGCAGATGGGCCACCTCGACCGCCAGCTCAAGGCGAAAGCCTGCACCGGCCCGGACCTCGAGGCGCCGCTTGCCACGCTGGTGGCGCTGGGCAACGACCTCGAACCGGCCTTCCTGCCCACGGGCGACGACGAGGCGTTCAGCCGCTACGCGGGGGACTACCGGGCCGCCGTCGAGCGGATGGCCGACGCCCCGCCCGCGGACTGCCCGGCGGCCGACAAGGCGCTGGACGCGGTCAGCGCCACGTGCAAAGCCTGCCACGCCCAGTTCAAGGGCTGAACCGGGCCGTCGCGCTCGAATCGGCCCACCAGCGCGCCACCTCGGTGGCCACGGCGGCGGGCGCGCGCATCCAGGCAAAGTGGTCGTCGGCGACGCCAAGCGCCTGCCGGTCGAGCACGCGCTCCGTGACGGCGCGGGAGCCCGTGACCCCGAACAGCGCGCGCAGAGAGGCCGGCGGAACCAGACGGTCGTTGGCCAGCCGAACGCCCAGCATCGGCGCCTCGACCTGGCGCAGCCGGGCCGACAGGTCATTGGGCAAGCCCGCCAGCCCGTCGTAGTCGCCGCGGCGGACCGTGCCGGCCCAATCGCGCATCAGTTGCCCGGCCTCGCGCCCGGCGAAACGCAGGGCCTCGCCGGGGTAGTGCCCGACCAGCCGCGTGAGCGGCGGCAGCACCTGGCCGAAACCCGCCACCAGCCAGCGCAGCGGCGACGGGAACAGCCGCCAGTGCGGCACCCCGCTGCCGACCACGACGAGGCCGTCGACCCCACCGTGCAGTGCCGCCGCCAGCACCGCGAACTGGCCGCCGATGCTGTGGCCACCCGCAAGCAGCGGCCGGCCCGGATTCGCCGCACGCCACTGCGCGAGTTCGGCGGCGATGTCCTCCTGCAGCAGGTCGCGGTAGCCCCAGTCCACGGCCCGCGAGGCCCGCGCCGGATGCATGCCGGTGCCACGCCACTCGTGCACCCGGCAGGCGATGCCCGCGGTAGCGAGTTCGGCGGCGAGGCGGTCGTACTTGCGGGCCGGCACGCCGAGGGCCGGGAACCAGAGCAGCACGGGGGCGGAGGCGTCGGCCGTCATCCATCGAGCATGGCGGACGACACATGCCGACGTCACGGGCGGATCGTCATGCTGTCCGGATGACGATTCTGCTTCCGCCCCTGCGACGCCCCGTGCGGCCGCGCCCGCTGGCGCTCGCGCTGGCCCTCCTCCTCGCCCTCCCCGGGGTCCATGCTTGGGCCGCCGAGGGTCCGTCGGTGGCGATCGATGGCCGCCTCGACGACCCTGCCTGGGCCGGCGCCCAGGTGTTCGACGACTTCGTCGTCGTCGAGCCCTGGACGCTCGCGACGCCGGATCCGGCCCTGAAGACCGTGGCCCGCGTGCTGCCCACGCCCGCGGGCCTCGCCATCGGCTTCGACCTCCACCAGCCGGCCGACGTGCCGCTGCGCGCCCCGCAGGTCGCGCGCGACGAGATGGTCAACGCCGATCGCGTCAACGTCTTCATCGACTTCGACGGCGATGGCCGGGTGGGCTACAACTTCACCGTGCTCGCCTCCGGGTCCATCCAGGACAGCGCCATCACCAGCGAAGTGCTGTTCAATGCCGACTTCGACCCGGATTGGCGCCACGCCGTGGCGACGACGCCGACGGGCTGGAGCGCCGAGATCCTGATCCCGTGGACCACGGTCGCGATGCGCGACGGCGACGCCCCGGAGCGCACCATCGGGCTGCACTTGGACCGCGTCGTCGCGTCGCGCACCGAGCGCCAAGGCTGGCCGGCCGCCTCGTTCAACCGCGGCCGTTTCGTGTCCGACTTCGCCAAGGTGACGGTGAAGCAGTACCCGGCCTCGCTGTTCCACGTCTGGCCCTATGCCACCGTGGTCAACGACCGCATCGACGGCGGCACCGGGTGGAAAGTCGGCGCCGACCTGTTCTGGAAGCCCTCCGCCAGCCTGCAGTTGTCCGCAGCGCTGAACCCGGACTTCGGCCAAGTGGAAGCCGACGACCTCGTGGTGAACTTCGAGGCCATCGAGGTCTTCTTCAGCGACAAGCGGCCGTTCTTCACCGAGAACCAGGCCTTCTTCGACCTGCGCACGCCCGACAACGGCCAGTTGGTCTACACCCGCCGGATCGGCGGGCCGCGCGATTCCGGCGCCGGCATCGCCGACATCGATCTCGCCCTGAAGGCGAACGGCTCCTGGGGCGGTCTCGGCTACGGCGTGTTCGCCGCCGACGAGGCCGACGACGACGGCCGCGCCTACCGGGCCGGCCGCCTCCTGTGGGACGCTGCGCCGGGAGTGAGCGTCGGCTGGCTGGGCTCGCGGGTCGACCGCCCCTTCCTCGACCGCGAGGCGGACGTGCAGGCCACCGACCTGCGCTGGCAGCCGCGCGAGGACGTGCTGGTCAACGCGCAGTGGATCGGCTCGTGGACCACCCAGCGCGGTCGCGAACGCAGCGGCCAGGGCGCGTGGACGCGGATCAACTGGACCGCCAGCGAGCGTTGGCGCCATGAACTGGAAGCGACCCATTTCGGGCAGGGCCTCGACTTCAACGACCTTGGCTTCATGCGCCGCGGCAGCCTCAACGAACTGGAGCTGACGTCGGAGTACACGCGCCCGGTCGAGGACGAACGGAGCCGGCTGGCCTCGACGCGCTGGTACGCCGAACTGCAGGCCCGTCGCAGCGACCGCGGCGTCGCGCTGCCGACCTGGCTGGTGCTCGAGCAGGGCAACACGTTCCGGGACGGCAGCGTGCTGGAGGTCGGCCTGCTGCCCCGCACCGCCGGCTACGACGACCTCGTGTCCCGCGGCAACGGCCTGCTGCGGCGCAGCGCACGCGCCGAGACCTACGTCGGCTGGTACCCGACGCGGCGGGGCACGCTGGGCTGGGACTTCAACCTGTATGCGCGGCCCGAAGGCCTCTCCGGCGCCCTCGCCGTCGAGACCGACCTGCAGCTGTACTGGTTCCCGAGCGACCAGTTGAACGTGACCTTCGAGATCGAGCCGATGTGGAGCCCGGACTGGCTGATCTGGAAGGAAGGCCGCCGCTTCGCCCGCCACAGCCGCCGCCTCGACGCTTTCAACGTCGGGGTGAACTGGTTCCCGGCGCCGAAGCACGAGCTGCGGGTGAAGGCCGAATGGCTGGCCATCCGGGCGCGTGACGGCCAGCGCTACGCGCTGGGCACCGATGCGCGGCTGCAGGCGGTCGCCGGGCCGGAGCCGGACTTCGACGTGAACACCTTCGGCGTGCAGGTGCGCTACCGCTGGGAGTTCGCGCCCCAGTCGGACCTGTATCTCGTCTGGTCGCGGGGCGGCTTCCTCCGCGAGGAACGCGACGGCGAATCCACCCTCGACCTCCTCGACGAGGCGATCGGGCTGCGGGACGCCGACCAGTTGCTGGCCAAGGTCCGCTATCGTTTCTGAGCCCCCTTCACCGGGATTGACGGATGGCGGGCTTGAACCCGCCGCGCATCCGGTTAATCTGCCGTCTCAGTTGTGTACCACAAGCCGTTGAACGGCTTGGGTTCCCCGCACCGGACGCTCGATCATGCGATTTAGGCCAATGCCGGACATCCCGATCGCGGTGGGCGACGCCCTGCCGTTCACGGTGTTCGACCGCTCCGGGCAGCCGCTGCTCGTCAAAGGCCACAAGGTCGAAAGCGACCTCATGCTCGCGCGCCTCTACGAGCGCGGGGTCGTCGAGGACAGCACGCCCGGCGTTCGCGCCGAGTTGGCCCGCGCGGAAGAGGCCCAACGCACGAAGTACGTGCCCCGCCCGTCGGAGCGGATGCGCGACACCGAGGACGAACTGACCCTGATCCACCGCGACCTGATCGCGGGCACCGGCCGCCGGACGCGTCGACGCATCGTCGACCTCGCGCGCGACCTCCAGGACGCGTGGGAGCGCGACCCGGAGCAGGCCATGGGCCTGCTGCAGCTCGAAGCGATCGACCACCGGCTGTCGCGCCGCCTGATGCATGCCGCCCTGCTCACGCAGGTCATCTCGATCCCGTCCGGTCTCGACGAAGCGGCCCGCCTGTCGCTGACGTGCGCGGCGCTGACCTTCGACGTCGCGCTGTCCAACATCAGCGAGACTCTGGCGACGCAGGTGACGCCGCTGAGCGAGGTCCAATGGCGCGCGATCCAGTCCCACACCGCCGAGAGCGCGCAGATGCTCCAGCGGGCGGGCGTGACCGACGAACGCTGGCTGTCCGCCGTGCTCGACCACCATGAACGGGTCGACGGCACCGGCTACCCGCGCGGCCTCAGCGGCGAGGCCGTGTCGATCGAGGCCCGCATCCTCGGCATCGTCGACATGTACACCGCGATGATCCGGCCGCGCGCCTACCGCGATGCCCAGAGCGCCCGCGTCGCCCTGCGGGACATCTTCCTCGAGCGCGGGCAGCGCATCGACGAGCGTCTGGCGACCCTGTTCATCAAGGAACTCGGCATCTACCCGCCCGGCACAATGGTCAGGCTCGCCAGCGGCGAGGTCGCCGTGGCGACCCGTCGCGGCCTCGAAGGTCCCCACCCGCAACTGCGCTGCGTCATCAGCCGGGATGGCACGCCCCTGTCCTATCCGCAGCCCCGGGACAGCCGGAATCCGTCGACCGCCATCGTCGAAGTGGTGTCGGCGCAGCAGTACCGTTCGGCGCTCGGCAGCCTGAACGTGCTCTGGTCCAAGTCGCCCTGATTCGCCAACCCACGGAGTCCCATGGACGCTTCCTTCCTCCAGGCCACGCCCTGGCTGTACGCCCTTGCCGCCCTGCTCGTGCTGGTCGGCCTCGCCGGCACCGTGCTGCCCGCACTGCCGGGCATCCCCCTGGTTTTCGCGGGGATGCTGCTCGCCGCCTGGGTGGGCGACTTCCAGATCGTGGGCGGCTGGACGCTCGGCGTCCTCGCGGTGATGGCGCTGGCCTCGATGGCGATCGACGTCGCGGCCACGGCCCTCGGGGCGAAACGGGTGGGGGCGTCCGGCAAGGCCGTCGCAGGCGCGGCGATCGGCACCTTGGCCGGCGTGTTCCTCGGTCTCCCCGGCCTGATCCTCGGCCCGTTCGCCGGCGCGGTCGCGGGGGAAATGCTGCACCGCCGCGGTACCGCGAGCGACGACCTGGGCGAAGCCGCGAAGATCGGCTTCGGCACCTGGGTCGGCCTGCTCGTCGGCACGGCGATGAAGCTCGCCGTGGCCTTCGCGATGATCGGGATCTTCGCCGTCGCCCTGTTCGTGGACTGATGGCGTTCAGATCTCCCGCAGGGTGACCGAGGGCGGCGCGTCGAGGATGCGCCGCGTCGCCCAGAGTCCCGCGACCAGCGCCACCAGCATGCCGGCCAGCGCCCCGCTGGCGGCGAGCCCGACGTCCGGCGTCCACGGCAGGTCGAGGATCTGCCCGGCCACCACCCCGGCCAGCGTCGTGGCCGCGATGGCCGCGACCAGCCCCGCGATCAGGCCCAGTGCCGCGAACTCGCCGGCCTGCGCCAGGCGCAGCTGGCGGCGGCTGCCCCCCAGCACGCGCATCACCGCGCCCTCGCGCAGGCGTTCGTCCTGGCTGGCGCCGACGGCCGCGAGCAGCACCAGCGCGCCGGCCAGCAGGGCGACGTAGAACACCGCCTCGACGACGGTCGAGACCTGGTCGGCGGTCTGCCGCACCTGGGTCAGGATGGCGTCGATGTCGATGACCGACAGGTTCGCGAAGCGGTCGAGCAGCCGGCGGGTGAAGTCGTCGCGGCCTGGAGGCAGGTGGATCGCGGTGATGTAGCTGGCCCCGAGGCCGTCGACCGCGTTCGGCGAGACCAGCACGAAGAAGTTCGGGCGGAAGCTCTCCCACTCGACCTCGCGCAAGGAGGTGACGGTGCCTTCCAGCCGGGAGCCGCCGATTTCGAAAGCCACCCGGTCGCCCAAGGACCAGCCGAGCGTGTCGGCCAGACCGTCCTCGACGGAGAACTCGACGCCCTCGGGCGGACGCTCGGCGGACCAGAACCGCCCGGCCACCACGGTGTTGTCCTCGCCGAGGGCGGCGGCGGTGCTGAGGTTGAACTCGCGCTCGGCGAGGCGCTGCGCCCGCAGGCCGCGCGCGGCGTAGTCCGCGCCGGTGACGGTGCGTCCGTCCACGGCGACGAGCCGGCCGCGAATCAGCGGGAACAGCACCGGCTCAGCGATCCCCTCGGCGTCGAGGAACTCGCGCAGCGGCGCGACCTGCCCCTGCTGGACGTTGATGATGAAGCGGTTCGGCGCGTCGGCCGGCAAGGCGTCGCGCCACCGCGACAGCAGGTCGGTGCGGACGAAGGTAAGCAGCAGCAGGGCCATCAGGCCGAGGCCGAGCGCGGCGACCTGCGCCACGGTGGTGGCCTGCCGGCGGCTGACGTTCGCCAGGCCGTAGCGCCACGGACCGCGCAGGCGCGGACGGAGGCGATCGACGCCGCGCACCAGCACCAGGCCCAGGCCGGCCAGCACCGCGAACGTGACGCCGAGCCCGACGAGCATGGCCGTGGCGAGCGCTGCATCCTGCGCCTGCCACCAAAGCAGGCCGCCGAGGCCGCCGATCGCGAGCGCGGCAAGTGCCCAAGCGGCAGGCTCGCGGACCTCGAGGTCGCGGCGCAGGACCCGCAGGGCCGGCACCGTTCGAAGCGCCAGCACCGGCGGGACGGCGAAGGCCACGAGCACCGTGAGGCCCACGCCGTAACCGGCCAGCACCGGCCCGAGGCCGGCCGAGGGCACCGCGATGCCGAGCGCATCGGCCAGCAGGCCGCCGATGGCCCAGGACGCCGCGCCGGCGATGACGACGCCCAGCGTACTGCCGAGCAGGCCAAGCAGCAGCAGCGCGCCGACCTGCACGCGGACGATGGTGCGCTGGCTGGCGCCGAGGCAGCGCATCACCGCGCAGGCATCGAGGTGGCGGGCCGAATGGCGGCGCGCGGCCATGGCGACCGCGACCGCGGCAAGGATCACCGACACCATGGTTGCCAGCCCGAGGAAGCGGCTGGCGCGATCGAGCGCGCGGCGGATCTCCGGCCGGCCGTCGGACGCCGTTTCCAGCCGCTGGCCGCGGCCGAGCGCCGCGCGGGCGTCGGCGGTAAAACGCTCCACCGCGTCGGGGTTTCCGGCCACGACCAGCCGGTAGGCGATGCGGCTGCCCGGCTGAACGAGGCTGGTCGACTCGAGATCGACGAGGGGCAGCACCACCCGCGGCGCGACGTTGAAGTAGTCGAGCGCGGCGTCGGGCTCCTGCACGATCAGGGCCGCGAGCCGGAACTCGCGCGTGCCCAGCGTCACGGTGTCGCCCAAGCGCGCACCGAGGGTGTTCGCACCACTGACGGTCATCCACACCGTGCCCGGCACGGGCCCGCCGGCGAACTCGCGTTCGCCGCCGGCCTCGCGCAGGCGGAAGCGGCCGCGCAAAGGGAAATCGCGCCCCACGGCGCGCAGGTCGCCGAGCCGCAAGCGGTCGCCGACGCGGATCATGCTGTTGAACTCGACCGTCTCGACGGCCCGCAGGCCCGGCGCCTTCGCAAGGGCCTTCTGCGCCTCCGGCAGCGGGGCGTCGGCGCGCAGCACGGCGTCGCCGCCGAGCAGCCGGTTGGCCTCCAGCGCCAGCGCGCGCTCCGCACGGTCGGTGAGCATGCCAATGGTGGTCACGGCGAACACGGCCAGCGCGAGGGCCGCCACGAGCAGGCGCACCTCGCCCGCGGCGAGGTCGCGCCAGGCCTGGCGCAGCATCAGGCGCCACCCACCGGCGCGACGGCGATCTGTGCTCATGCCTGCACCCGGCCGCCGGCCAGGCGGAGCTGGCGCGTGCAACGAGCGGCGAGCCGTTCATCGTGCGTGACCAGCACGAGGGTCGTCCCCGCCTCGGCGTTGAGGCGGAACAGCAGGTCGATGACCTGCTGGCCGGTGGCGGTGTCGAGGTTGCCGGTCGGCTCGTCCGCGAACAGCAGCCGCGGGCGCGTCACGAAGGCGCGGGCGATCGCCACGCGCTGCTGCTCGCCGCCCGAGAGCTGGCGCGGGTAGTGCCCGAGGCGCTCGCCGAGCCCCACCTGTTCCAGCACATGGCGCGCCGGCCCCCGGGCGTCGGCGTCGCCGCGCAGTTCGAGCGGCAGCATCACGTTCTCCAGCGCCGTCAGCGCCGGCAGCAGCTGGAAGTTCTGGAAGACGAAGCCGACCTTGTCGGCACGAAGCGCCGCGCGGCCGTCCTCGTCGAGGGCGCCCAGGTCGACGCCGTCCAGCAGGACGCGGCCGGTCGAGGCGCGGTCGAGGCCGGCCAGCAGCGACAGCAGCGTGCTTTTTCCTGAACCGGAGGCACCGACGATGGCGAACGCTTCACCCGCCGCGATGCTAAAACACACGTCGGCGAGGATGGTCAGCGGCCCGGAGGGCAGCGCCACCTGCTTGCCCAGCCCCTCCGCGACGAGCAGGGCGAACGGGGCACCCGCGGCAGGGGCCGCATCATCGGCCGACATCAGGGCAGTCATGCAGGATCGATCCACGAGGGAAGACAGGCAACCACTTTGGGCCCGACGGGCTCAACAGGGCGTCATCGCGGCGCGGTGGCTGGCTGCCGCCCTCGTGCTGGGCGGCGCGGCCCTGCTGGCCGGCTGTTCCGGGCCGACCCCGTCGGACGGCGATCCCACGGAAGCCTCCGCGGCCGCCACGCCCGCCGCCAAGGCAGGCCCGGTCGACCGACCCGACACACGCCGCGTCGTGCTGGTGATGGGCGATTCGCTGTCCGCCGCCTACAACCTCGCGCCCGAACAGGGCTGGGTGGCCCTGCTCGACGCCCGTCTTCGTGCGGAAGGCCGCCCGTGGCGGATGGTGAACGCATCGATCAGTGGCGAGACCTCCGCCGGCGGCGCCGCACGCATCGCGGCGTCGCTGGACGAGCATCGCCCGGGCGTGCTGGTCGTCGAACTGGGCGCGAACGACGGCTTGCGCGGCCTGCCGCTGGAGGACACGCGGCGGAACCTCGAGGCCATGGTGCGCGCCGGCAGGGCCGCGGGCGCGCGCGTTCTCGTCGTGGGCGTGCGGCTGCCGCCGAACTACGGCCCCGAGTACACCGAGCGCTTCTTCGCGCAGTTCGGCGAGATCGCCGCGGCGGAGGGCGCCGCCCACCTGCCCTTCCTGCTGGAGCCGATCGCGATGGACGACGCGGCTTTCCAAGCCGACCGACTGCACCCCACGGCCGAGGCCCAGCCGCGCATCGCCGACCACGTCTGGCCGGTCTTGGCGCCGCTCCTCGACGAGACCGGGGCTCAGGCGCCGTCGACCGGCGCATAGCCCGGATGCCGTCGCAGCCACGCGGCGACGTACGGGCACACCGGCCGGACCGCCCAGCCGTTGGCGTTCGACCAGTCGAGCGCCGCGCGGACCAGCGCCCCGGCGATGCCCCGCCCTTCGACCGGTGGCGGCACCCCCACGCTCGGGATCACCACGACCCCCGGTTCGCGGCGGTACGCCAGGACCGCGAGGTGCCCGTCCACCGTCGCGGTGAAGCGCTGGGCGGTCGTGTCGTGGATCACCTGCATGCGTCGTCCCGTCGTGGTCAGTCGAGTGGCGGCCACGCACTGGCGTCCAGCGTCTCGCGGTAGCCATGCCAGGCCGCATAGGCCAGCCAGGGCATGACCACCGCGAGGCCGACGAAGGCCGTGGCCAGACCGACCGCCGTCAGCACGGCGATCAAAGCGGCCCAGACCGCGCAGGCCG
>JAJTHD010000074.1 GCA_021297925.1 Lysobacteraceae bacterium | reverse complement strand
GCGGGTCGCCCCTCTTCCGCGCGACGGACACATCGTCCGTCGAGCAGCCGATCACGGGTGCCATCTCGGTCTCCAACGGCGTGTCGGGCGGCACCATGGTCCACTTCGGTACCGGCCGCTACCTGAGCGACACCGACGCGGCCTCGGGAGGCCCGTTCCAGATCCAGACCTTCTACGGGGTGTGGGACCGCGGCAGCACTTCCGGCATCACCCGGGCATCGCTGCAGCAGCAGCAGATCCTGTCGCAGTTCGGATCGGGGGCATCCTCGGGTCGCGTCATCAGCGAGAACGTGGTCGACTACGCGACCCGCAACGGCTGGTTCATCGACCTGCGTGTCGGCGCTTCGCCGTCGATTGGCGAGCGCGTGATCGGCGATCCCATCGTGCGCGAGTCCGATATCGTCTTCACGGCGAACGAGCCCTCCGCCGACACCCAGTGCGCTCCGGGCTTGCGGACCTGGGTCTATCGCCTCGGCCGCTTCACGGGCCGGCCGGTCCTCGACCGGCGGCCGCTGCCCAATGGTGACCCCGCGTGTCCCACGGCGGACTGCGGCGCCCTGGTGGCCAGCAACAGCGGTGCGCCGGTGATGGGCGCCGGCTTCGTCACCCCCCAGCGTGCGTGCCGTCCGGGCATCGATCCGCAGTGTCCGCCGCTCGACCCCATGGGTCCCAACCCCGTGCCTCCGCCGCCGGTCGGCCTGGCGTGCGGCGAGCAGGGATCAGCAGGAGCGGCAGCGATCGGCGCCACCTTCCGCCCCTGCGGCCGGCAGTCCTGGCGACAGGTCCGCTAGATCTGGATTGCGACTACCACCCATCCCGCAGGACGTCCCCATGACCCCGAAAGCCCATCGCGGTTTCACCTTGATCGAACTGATGATCGCGGTGGCGGTCGTCGGCATCCTGGCGGCGATCGCCTACCCGAGTTACCAGGCCCAGGTCCGCAAGGGACGGATGTCGCAGGCCCAGGCCGACCTGCTCGAGGTCGCCCAGTTCATGGAGCGGTGTTTCGCGTCCAACAACACCTACCAGAACTGCGCGTTGCCGGTCACCGCATCGCCGAGAACCGGGACGGCGTACTATGCGATTACGTTGGCGACGCCGGCTCGGACCGAGTTTACGCTGACGGCAACGCCCAACGCCGCGGGCGGGCAGAACCAGCAGATTTGCGGCACCTTGACCATCGACCAGACCGGACTTCGCCAGTTCTCGGGGGCCGCCGACGCCCGCCAATGCTGGTGAGGACGGACGGATCGTTCCAGCAACAAAAAACCCCGCGAGAGCGGGGTTCTTTGTTGCTGGAAGATGGCGCCCGAACTTGGACTCGAACCAAGGACCCCCTGATTAACAGTCAAGTGCTCTAACCGGCTGAGCTATTCGGGCAGGGGCGGAAGTATGGCCGTCGTCCTGAAAGCCGTCAAGCCCGACTCACCAGGGGCTGGCGTCGGTGCCGCAGCGGGCGGTTCCGCGCGGGGCGCCGGTCATGCGCACGCGCCCTCCCGTGTTGATGATCACCAGCCGGAGCGGCTCCAGGTCTTGGGCGCAGAGGCGAAGCGTCAGGTTGGTGCCCGCCGAGCGTCCATCGGGGCGGAAACGGATGTGGCGGCGCACCGAGTGGTCGATGAGATGCAAGCCCTGGAAGTCCGCCTTCCGGGTGGCGCGGATCAATCGCTCCCCGGGGTCGCGGCGGTCGTTGCGGTTGGGGTCCTCGAAGGTCATCGTGCCTTCGGACCATGCCCCCACCGGCGCGCAGTCGATCTGGTTGGTGCTCCGGCAGAACGTCACCGGACGTCGGCCGAAGAGGGCGGCCTCGCGGGCCATGGCGAGCTCGGCATGCAGTCGATGGGCGACGGCGTTCGCGCGGGTGCCTTCGACGAGGCCGTCGAAGGCAGGGAGGGCGATGGCGAGCAGTCCACCGAACAGGGCGGTGGTGCAGAGCAGTTCGGTCAGGGAGTGGCCTCGGGTCGTGCGCATGGGGGAGCATGGGTTCGTTGGGGGGGGCGGCCAGCGTCCCGAAACAGCGTCCGCCCGGCGATCGGAGCGGCGTTGAACGCGTCGTAGGAATTCGCGGTGCATGGCCGTCCGTCCGACCTATACTGGACAGTCGCGTCGATCCCCTCCGCCATGTCCGAACGTTTCGTCCTCCAGTCCGACTACCGACCTGCGGGTGACCAGCCGGCGGCGATCGAGCGCCTGGTCGCGGGCTTCGAGGGCGGACTGCCCGCACAGACGCTGCTGGGCGTCACCGGTTCGGGCAAGACGTACACGATCGCGAACGTCGTCGAGCGCATCCAGAAACCCACGCTGGTGCTCGCGCCCAACAAGACCTTGGCGGCGCAGCTCTACGGCGAGTTCAAGGCCTTCTTCCCCGACAACGCGGTCGAGTACTTCGTCAGCTACTACGACTACTACCAGCCCGAGGCCTACGTGCCGTCCACCGACACCTTCATCGAGAAGGACAGCGCGGTGAACGAGCACATCGAGCAGATGAGGCTGTCGGCGACCAAGGCCCTGCTGTCCCGGCGCGACGCGTTGATCGTGGCCACGGTCTCCGCGATCTACGGCCTCGGCGACCCGAACGAATACTTCAAGATGGTGCTGCACATGGTGCGCGGCGACCGGATCGACCAGCGCGAGCTGATCCGTCGCCTCACGGAGATGCAGTACACGCGCAACGACATGGAGCTTCGGCGCGGCACCTACCGCGTCCGCGGCGAAACCATCGACGTGCATCCCGCGGAAGTCGAGGACGAATGCCTCCGCATCGAGCTGTTCGACGGCGAGATCGAGCGGCTCTCCATGTTCGACCCGCTGAGCGGCGCGGTGCGCCGGGACCTGCCGCGCTTCACGATCTACCCGAAGTCGCACTACGTCACGACGCGTCGCACGGTGCTCGACGCCATCGAGACCATCAAGGTCGAGCTTCGCGAACGCCTCGAGTGGTTCTACGCGAACAACAAGCTGGTCGAGGCGCAGCGCCTGCAGCAGCGCACCCAGTTCGACCTCGAGATGCTCGCCGAGATCGGTTTCTGCAAGGGCATCGAGAACTACAGCCGGCACCTGACCGGCCACATGCCCGACGAACCCCCGCCCTGCCTGTTCGACTACCTGCCACCGGATGCGCTGCTCGTCGTCGACGAGTCCCACGTGACCATCCCGCAGCTCGGGGGCATGTACAAGGGCGACCGCTCGCGGAAGGAGACGCTCGTCGAGTTCGGCTTCCGCCTGCCGTCGGCGCTGGACAACCGGCCGCTGCGCTTCGAGGAGTGGGAGCGCCGGTCGCCCCGGTCCATCTACGTGTCGGCGACGCCCGGCACCTACGAGGGCGAGAAGTCGCAGGGCGAGGTGGTCGAGCTCGTCGTTCGGCCTACGGGCTTGCTGGACCCGGAGGTCGAGGTCCGGCCGGTGGCGACCCAGGTGGACGACCTGCTCTCGGAGATCCGCGAGCGCGTCGGTTGGGGCGATCGCGTCCTGGTGACCACGCTCACCAAGAAGATGGCCGAGAACCTCACCGACTACCTTGGCGAGCACGGCGTGCGCGTGCGCTACCTGCATTCCGATATCGACACCGTCGAGCGGGTCGAGATCCTCCGCGACCTGCGGCTCGGCACCTTCGATGTCGTCGTGGGCATCAACCTGTTGCGCGAGGGCCTCGACATGCCCGAGGTCTCGCTGGTGGCGATCCTCGACGCCGACAAGGAAGGCTTCCTCCGCGCGGAGCGCAGCCTGATCCAGACCATCGGCCGCGCGGCCCGCAACGTCCGCGGCAAGGCCATCCTCTACGCCGACAAAATCACCCCTTCGATGAAGGCCGCCATCGACGAGACCGCCCGTCGCCGCGAGAAGCAGAGGGCGTGGAACGAGGCCCATGGCATCGTCCCGACGACCGTGCACAAGGCCATCCGCGACGTGATGGAGGGCGCGCGCGCGGAACCCGACGCGGCAAAGGGCAGGGGGCGGTCGAAGCCGGTCCGCCCCGGTGCCGCCGCGGCCGTGGCCGAGGAGGCGGTGGCCTGGGGCGATGCCGATGCCCTGGCGCGGCGCATCGCGGACCTCGAGTCGCGCATGTTCAAGCACGCGCAGGACCTCGAGTTCGAGCATGCCGCCGCGGTCCGAGACCAGATCCATGCCCAGAAGGCCCGTCTCCTGGAGAGCTGACATGACGTTTCCCACGCCCACCCACGATGTCCGCGTCGACGACGGTCGCGTCTGCGCATGGGACGGCCTGATGCCGGAGCACGAGCTGCTTCAACTGCACACGGTGCTCCAGTCGTCCTCGTACACGATGAACGAGGTCGCGCGGCACGACACCATGGAGTACCGCCATTGGGCGGTCGAGATCCCGCTCGACGTCGCGCCGCGGATGCCGATCCTCGCGCCGGCGATGGCGGCCATTGCAGCCATGGTCCCGGGGCGGTCGTTCCGGCTTTACCGTTGCTACGTCAATGTCGCCCATTACGGCGACATGCTGTTCATGCACGAGGATTGCGCGCCGGGTGCGGGCGAGCTCACGGGCCTCTGGTACGTCTGCGATCGCTGGGACCCGGAATGGGGTGGCGAGACGATGTTCTTCGACCGCCAGAGGGATGTCCGCGCCGCCATCCAGCCGCGCCCCGGGCGATTCGCCCTGTTCAACGGCGAGATCACCCACGTGGGCCGGCCGCCCAACCGGATCTGCCATGCGCCCCGCTACACGCTGGCGATGAAGTTCGAGCCGGTGCCCTGAGCCCCGTCGCGCGGGGCTCGGTGTTGCCGAACCTTGGGGCCATCGGTATAGTGCGCGACTGCGCCGGGCCTTTCGGGGGCCGGATCGGGCGGTTAGCTCAGCGGTAGAGCACTACCTTGACATGGTAGGGGTCACAGGTTCGAACCCTGTACCGCCCACCAAACATGTCCTCCAGAGAGTCGTAGTTCGAACGAACACGATCACCATGACGCGCAACGGAATCCATCGCTGAATCCCGCGCAGTCCCCTCTGGATCCACGAAAAGGGCGCCTGTGCGCCCTTTTTGTTTTTCCGGCTCCCGCCTCCCCGGGGCCGGCTGGAGAATGCCCATGATCGCCATCACGCTTCCCGACGGTTCGCAGCGCCAGTACGAGCCCGGCACCACGGTGGCCGACGTCGCCGCCAGCATCGGCGCAGGCCTCGCCAAGGCCACGCTGGCCGGCAAGGTCGACGGCAAGCTGGTTGATGCCAGCTTCCCGCTGCAGGCCGACGCCTCGCTGGAGATCGTCACCGAGAAGCACGCCGACGCCCTCGACGTGCTGCGCCATTCCACGGCCCACCTGCTGGCCCAAGCCGTGCAGCGCCTCTACCCCGGCGCGCAGGTCACGATCGGCCCGGTCATCGACAACGGCTTCTATTACGACTTCGCCTACGAGCGCCCGTTCACCCCGGACGACCTGCCGCGCATCGAAGCGGAAATGCAGAACATCGTCGCCGAGCAGCTGCCGGTGGCGCGCTCGGTCAAGTCGCGCGACGAGGCCGTCGCCTTCTTCCGTGGGTTGGGCGAGCACTACAAGGCGGAGATCATCGAATCGATCCCGGCCAGCGAGGACCTCTCGCTCTATTCGCAGGGCGAGTTCACCGACCTCTGCCGCGGGCCGCACGTGCCGAACACCGGCAAGCTGCGTGCGTTCAAGCTGATGAAGGTCGCCGGCGCCTACTGGCGCGGTGATTCGAACAACCAGATGCTCAGCCGCATCTACGGCACCGCCTGGCTGAACGACAAGGACCTGAAGGCCTACCTGACCCAGCTCGAGGAGGCCGAGAAGCGCGACCACCGCAAGATCGGCAAGGCACAGAGCCTGTTCCACGTGCAGGAAGAGGGCCCGGGCTTGGTCTTCTGGCACCCCAAGGGCTGGCGACTGTGGCAGGTCGTCGAGCAGTACATGCGCCGCGTCTACCGCGATTCCGGCTACCAGGAAGTGCGCTGCCCGCAGGTGCTCGACGTGTCGCTGTGGAAGAAGTCCGGCCACTGGGACAACTACCAGAACAACATGTTCTTCACCGAGTCGGAGAAGCGCACCTACGCGCTGAAACCGATGAATTGCCCGGGCCACGTCCAGGTCTTCAACCAGGGCCTGCACAGCTACCGCGACCTGCCGATCCGCTACGGCGAGTTCGGCGCCTGCCACCGCAACGAGCCTTCGGGCGCGCTGCACGGGATCATGCGCGTCCGCGGCTTCACCCAGGACGACGGGCATATCTTCTGCACCGAGGACCAGATCGAGGCCGAGGTGACCGCGTTCCACCAGCAGGCGATGAAGGTCTACGCCGATTTCGGCTTCAAGGACATCGCGATGAAGATCGCGCTGCGCCCGGAGCCGCGCCTCGGCGACGACGCCACCTGGGACAAGGCCGAAAATGCCCTCCGTGCCGCCCTGCGCGCCGCGGGTGTGGAGTGGGAGGAACTGCCGGGCGAGGGCGCCTTCTACGGCCCGAAGATCGAGTACCACATGCGCGACTCGATCGGCCGCGGCTGGCAGGTCGGCACCATGCAGGTCGACTTCATGATGCCGCAGCGCCTCGGCGCCGAGTACGTCGACGAGCACAGCGCCCGCCGGCACCCGGTCATGCTGCACCGGGCGATCGTCGGCTCGATGGAGCGTTTCATCGGCATCCTGATCGAAAACCACGCCGGCGCCTTCCCCGCCTGGCTGGCGCCGATCCAGGCCGTCGTGATGAACATCACCGATGCGCAGGCCGATTACGTGGCCTATGTGCGGAAAACCCTTATGAATCAAGGCTTCCGGGTCGAATCCGATTTGCGGAACGAAAAGATCGGCTATAAGATCCGCGAGCACACGCTGCAAAAGGTGCCGTACCTCCTGGTCGTGGGCGACCGCGAGAAGGAAACCGGCATGGTCGCGGTGCGTACCCGCGAAGGCGTCGACCTCGGGTCGATGCCGGTCGCCGAGTTCGCCACGCGCCTTGCGGCGGAAAACGGTCCCGGCGCCTGAGCGCCGGGTTCCATCCTCCCTGGAGACTGCCCCATCAGCACTGAAAAGCCCAACCGTCGGAACCACGAGATCCGCGTCCCGCGCGTCCGCGTGATCGGTCCCGAAGGCGAGAACGTCGGCGTCCTGTCGCGCGACGAAGCCCTGCGCATGGCCGACGAGGCCGGTCTCGACCTCGTCGAGATCCAGCCCAACGTCGACCCGCCGGTCTGCCGGATCATGGATTTCGGCAAGTTCCGGTTCGAGATGCAGAAGAAGGCCTCGGCGGCGAAGAAGAAGCAGAAGCAGGTCGAGATCAAGGAACTCAAGTTCCGGCCGACCACCGACGTGGGCGACTACGACGTGAAGCTCCGCAACATCCGCCGCTTCCTCGAGGACGGCGACAAGGTGAAGATCAACATCCGCTTCCGCGGCCGAGAGATGAGCCACCAGGAACTCGGCATCGCGATGGCGGCGAAGATCGAAGCCGATCTGGCCGACGAGATCATCGTCGAGTCGCGCCCGCGCCTCGAAGGCCGCCAGATGGTCATGATGCTGGCGCCGAAGAAGAAGGCCTGAGGCCGGTCCTTCGGTCGATCGGCGCCGGCCCGGCCGGATGCCCGGACGCTGGCTGAACCCCGGAACGCCCGCCTTGCCATGGCGGGCGTTTCTGTTTCATAATTCGTGGTTCCCGCATTGCGGGAGAGGATCCCCGGAGCCCCGTGATGAGCGAGGCCCGGTCACCGCCGGTTCGGGCAGGAAGGAAAGCACGGTTCACGCCGTCGCCCGGCCAGTACAAGCACTCCGAAAGGACCCGTTATGCCCAAGATCAAGACCAACCGGGCGGCCGCCAAGCGTTTCCGCAAGACGGCCTCCGGCAAGTACAAGTGCGGCCACGCCAACCGTAGCCACATCCTCACCAAGAAGGCGACCAAGCGGAAGCGCAACCTGCGGCAGACGAACCATGTTCGTGCCGAGGACGCGGGCCGTCTGGACCGCATGCTGCCGTATCTCTGAGGAGGACTGACCCATGGCACGAGTCAAGCGTGGTGTCACGGCGCGCCGCCGTCACAAGAAAGTCATTGCCGCTGCGAAGGGCTACTACAACGCCCGCCGCAAGGTGTTCCGCGTCGCCAAGCAGGCCGTCACCAAGGCCCAGCAGTACGCGTACATCGGCCGTAAGCGCAAGAAGCGCGATTTCCGTTCGCTGTGGATCGTCCGCATCAATGCGGCGGCCCGCCTGAACGGCTTGAGCTATTCCCGCCTGATGAACGGCCTCAAGAAGGCCAACGTCACGCTGGACCGCAAGGCCCTGGCCGACCTGGCCATCCACGACGCGGCGGCCTTTACGGCCGTGGCGGAGCAGGCCAAGCGCGCTCTCGCGGCGTAAAGCGGACACTGCATCGGCGGCGCCTCGGCGTGGCCTGATGCGGCAAGCGAACGCGAAAGGGAAGGGCGCAAGTCCTTCCCTTTTGTTTTTTCCGGGCCTCGGATGCGTGATCGGGCCCATGACATGAATCCACAGGTCCGCTTCGCATGAGCGACGTGCAAACCCTCACCACCACCGCGCTGGCCGATATCGCCGCCGCCACGACGCTGGAGGCGCT
>JAJTHD010000299.1 GCA_021297925.1 Lysobacteraceae bacterium | reverse complement strand
GACATTGACGACTAACGGCGTTCCAACTGAGATTGTGGGAGGTGGAAAAATACATTTTCCCAGAGGTCATGCTGGAGAGTTACCGACAGGCGCTGGGGAGGTATTCGATGGCCACGGATCGTGGGCCTTCGGCAATGGATTTACTCGTGTTCCAGAGGGTACTTCGGTAACCGTTTTCGCCGAACCTGGCCAGCTCATCTCTTTTACCGACGGCTATCAGATCGCCCAAAGATCCCCGCCGGTAAATATGTATCGGGAGACCTATCGATCTGGCGAGCTGATGCCTAACTACACTCTAGCCCCGTTCCGGCCCAGCGATCCAGTTTTTGTCTATCCAGGGTCGACAACCGTAACCCAGCCAACTCCGCTCAGTACATTACTGCGTGAGAATATGGGAGCGTGTTATTGGTCAGCTTGCTTAGAATATTAAGCTCGGAAATCAAAATGAAGAACGTCGATCCTGTTGGCTGAGTAACAGTGTTCGAAGCCGAGCAGAAATATGGACTACTATAATAATCAAGTCGGCCGGGAAATCGCTGCTGAGATCCTGAGGAGTAACCCTTACGCTTCTGAGCAGCAGATTTTCGAGGCGATCCAAGGTGCCCTTGAGACCAACCAATTGCGGCAGCTCCCACCCACCGTAGAGTGACAGCTCGTTGGACCGGGCCAATGAGGCGGCCAAGGCTACGTGCGCCAGGCGAAGCCTGAGCGCACAGGAAGGCATCGCAGGGAAGCGATGACTGAAAGTGCGCAAGGTCCGCAGCGGGTGCGGCTTCCGCCCGGGAAGGTCTGGCCAACCACCCGGGCTCGGGTCGCCCGATGCCCAGCCCCAGGCCTGCTGCGCGTGCTCGCTCGCGGCAGGCGGGGAAACAGCCCCGCTCTCGCGCAAGCAGCGCGGCGGCCAGTGTGGTTTGTGCCGCCTCCTCGCGCCGTCGCAAGCTGCCGCTGGGCAGGCGGCCACGCCCCCGTGGCGTCGGCCAGCGCTTCGGGCGCGTGCGAGACTGGGAGAACCTTCACACAGGAACGCCCATGGCCGGCAGCAGCCTTCTCGCCCTGATCGACGACATCGCGACCCTGCTCGACGACGTCTCCGTGATGACCAAAGTCGCCGCGAAGAAGACCGCCGGCGTCCTCGGCGACGACCTCGCCTTGAACGCGAACCAGGTGGCCGGCGTGCAGGCCGATCGCGAACTGCCCGTGGTCTGGGCGGTCTCGAAGGGCTCGGCGATCAACAAGCTGGTGCTCGTGCCCGCGGCGCTGCTGATCGCGGCCTTCGCGCCGTGGCTCATCCCCCCGCTGCTGGTGGTCGGCGGCGCCTTCCTCTGTTTCGAGGGCGTCGAGAAGCTGGCGCATCGATGGCTGCACGCGGAGGAAGACGCGGCGGCCGACGCGGCCCTGCGGGCGGCGGTGGCCGACCCGGCCGTCGACCTCGTCGCCTTCGAGCGGGACAAGATCAAGGGCGCCGTCCGCACTGACTTCATCCTGTCCGCGGAGATCATCGTGATTGCCCTCGGCACGGTCTCGGCCGAGCCGCTGGTCAAGCAGGTCGGCGTGCTGGTCGGCATCTCGGTGTTGATGACCGTGGGCGTCTACGGGCTGGTGGCGGGCATCGTGAAGATCGACGACGCCGGCCTTTGGCTGCAGGCCCGGGCGTCGGCTGCGGCCCGCGCTGTAGGTCGCTTCCTGTTGAGGTTCGCCCCGTGGCTGATGAAGGCGCTGTCGGTGCTCGGCACCGCCGCCATGTTCCTCGTCGGTGGGCACATCTTCGTGGCCAACATCGCGCCGCTGCACCACGCGGTCCAGGACCTCGTTGCCCCGCTCGGGGGTCTCGCGGCGCACGCGGCGACCCTCGTCGAGGCGCTTGCCGGCATGCTCGCCGGCGCCCTCGTGTTGCTTGCCGTGGAAGGCGTCCGTCGCGTTCGGCGCTGACGCCCCGGGAACGGATCGGCCGCCCGGAAGGCGGCCGATGGCGCGACGGGCGCGATCGATCAGAACAGCTCGATGTCGTCGCCCTTGTTGTTCATCTTCTCCATGAACTCGCGGATCGCCTGCTCGACGGTCAGGCCCCGGAGAAGCACTGCCTCGAACATCTCGATCTCCTCCGGCATGGAGTAGCGGGCGCGGATCTTGCCCTGCAACTCGGCCCAGGCCTCGGTCGACGAGGCGCGGTTGTGGTCGCCCACGAGGTCGGCCAGCCAGGCCAGCCCGTTGTTGACGTGCGAGAGGCGTTGCGAGAGCCGGTCGTAGAACTGGAAGGCCACGATCGCCTGGTTGACCATGCCGGCGACGTTCATCGTCGCCACCATCAGTTCCATCTTGACGGCGTTCGTCGCCTCGTTGTCGGCGAGGCCGGAGATGCGCTCGCTGATCAGCTTGATGGTGTTGGCCATCGTGGTGAACGTGCCGGTCAACGCGTCGACGGAGGCATTGCTGTCCGTCATCGCGGCTTCGACCTGCGCGACCGCGAGTTCCATCATCAGGACGGTTTCGCGGAGGTGGTTCCAATCCGGTCCGGGATTGTGGACCCGGGTGCCGCGGCTGTTGTCGGTGCTCATCGTGCGAATCTCCCCGTTGTCTCGCCGCAGGTCCTGTGCCGGCCGGAATCCCGGCAGCGCGATGCGACCCCATAGTGATCGAATCCGTGGCCTCGTGACCAGCCGTCGCGCGGCGGTTTGCCCACTTTCAAGGTTGCGCCGGTGGTGCAAGGCGCAGGAGGGTCGTGGAAGAACCCGGCAGGAACGGGCTCGGTCGGCCTTCCACCCAGTCGGCATGGCCCGCGCCCCAGAAGGGGGATAGCGGGTGGCCGACCTGTCCGCCCGGCAAGTGGAAGACGCCTTCGGCCTCGCGTCCCGGCGAGACCACCATCCGCTGGCTGGCCCCGAAGGCGGGGCCCTGCACGCGCGGCATCTGGGCGTCGCCCGGCAGGGCATCGGCCGGCATGCAGAGGGCGCGACCGACGGGGCCGGGTAGGGCACCCGCCAAGGGATGGCAGATCCTCGCGGTATTGGCCTCGCCCCAGGTGCGCTCGCTCAGCGGGCCCTCGTGGGAAGCGCGCACCTGGTCGGCGGCGGCCTCCGCGGCCTCGGCGAGCAGGGCGTCCCAGTCGCTGAAGCGCGGAGGCAGCAGGTGCGCGGGGCGCTGCTCGATGAGCGGCCACGCGACCCCTTCGAGCTGCGGCAGGTCGGGCTCGACGTAGGCGTCGCCCAGCGCCACGCGGGCGGGACCGAGCAGGCCGTCGCGGATGCGGGCCAGCACCTCGAGGCGGAAGGCCCGCGCGAGGCGGTATGCGGCCGAATCGACCGAGGCGCGCCCGTTCCACGTGGCGGCGACATCGTCGATGTCCTTCCATCGTGCGGCCGACATGGGCGCCACGGTCCGTCGCAGCAGGACGTTCCAGCGTTCGAGGAACAGGGCGCGGTCATCGAGCTGGAGCGCCAGCAGCCGGGCCTCGTCGATGGGGCCCGGGGCGTTCATCGCGTCCGCGATCTGCTTTTGGCGGGCGCCCAGCGCATAGCCGCCGTCGCCGACGAGCGCAAGCAGGTCCCCATCGACGATGCGGGCGTTCGCCGACGACAGCCGGCCCGAGGGCGGGTCGACCCGTTCCGGCTGCAGCGGGGCGTCCGTGGGCCACCAGCCGTCCCAGTCGCAGCCGGCGAGCGGATCGATCGGCGATTTCGGATCGCAGGCGCCGACGCGGCGCGGAATCCGGCCCATCAGGCGCCACGCGATGCGCCCCGAGGCGTCGCCGACGACGAGGTTCTGCGCGGGCACGCCCGCCGATCGCGCCACGGCGAGGGCCTGATCGAGGTCGCCCGCGCGCGCGAGGTCGAGCAGGCGGAAATCGAGCGCACCCGGGACGTGGGCGGTCCACCGCAGCGCGAGGGCCTCGTCTTCGGAGGCGCCGGCCTCATCCGGGAGGATCGGCCCCCAGCGCGTCTCTCGGACGACGAGGGTTTCCGGTTCGCCGTGGGCGACCTCGAGGCGCTCCTCGTGCACAACCACCGGGGCATCGCCGTCGGGGGTGCGGTAGCGCGACCGCCCGGCGTCGGTGAAGCGCACCCGCACGGCGTCGAGCCAGTCGCCGTAGCTGTTGGTGAAGCCCCAGGCGACGTGGGTGTTGCTGCCGACGATGACGCCCGGGATGCCCGGCAGGGTCACGCCGGTGACGTCGACCCGTCCGCCCGCGGCGGCCGCGTCGGCGTAACGCAGTCGGGCGCGGAACCAGATCGAGGGCGCGCGCAGGCCGAGGTGCATGTCGTCGGCGACGATGGCCCGGCCATCCGCCGTGGCGGCGCTCCCGGCCGCGAAGTTGTTGCTGCCGGGCGCGGCCGGCTCGGCGAACCCGGTGACCTTGGCATCGGCCGCGGGATGGGGGAGGCTCCGCAGGTCGAGCGATGCGGCATCCGGCAGCACGGCGTCGCCCCGGGCCTCGCCGAACAGGGGCGCGTCCCACGCCGTGCCGTCGCGCAGCACCAGCGCGGCCAGCGCCGGTGGCAGCGCCTCGCGGACCCGCCACAGCGCCAGCTCGCGGGAATTGGTCTCGTCCTGCAGGTCGAAGAACAGCGCATAGCCCGCGAGCACCGTGTCCTCGGGTTGCCATCGTGTCGGCGACCGGCGCAGCAGCAGGTAGGGCCAAGGGCGAACCGCCAAGGCGCCGAGACCGGCGTTGATGCCTTCCGTGTAGGCCGCGAGCACCGACGCTTCGGGCCCGACGATGGTGGGCAGGGCGCCGGCCACCCGGGCGCGCAGCCGATGCATCCGGTTGCTCCGATCCACCGGCAGGGCACGCTCACCGAGCAGTCCGGCGAGCTCGCCGGCCGACAGGCGCCGCATCAGGTCCATCTCGAAGTAGCGTTCCTGACCGTGCACGAAGCCCAGCGCGCGGGCCATGTCCGCGCGGTTCGCGGCGTCGATCGTGACGACCCCGAGCGCATCGCGTGTCACCGACACCGGGGCCGAGAGCCCCGGCAGCGCGAGTTCACCGTCATAAGCCGGCACGCTGCCGCGCAAGGCGGCCCAGCCCGCGAGGAGGGTGGCGGTGGCGAGCAGCAGCGAGGCGACCAGGGCGCGGCGGATCCACATCCACATGCGAGGGGCTCCGTTCAACGGACGCCCAGCCTAGCCCAGGGGACGGGGGCCTCGCGCCCCCGCCCGCCGCGTCAGGCGCACTCGATGCGGTCGACCTTTTGGAAACCGCGCGGCAGCAGGTGGCCGCGGCTGGCGCGTGCGCCTTCGTAGGCCTGCAGGTCGCGCCAGCTCAAGCTCAGCTTTCGGGCGCCGCAGAACAGCGTGGCCTCGCCGCCCTGGCGCACCACGGCGAGCGCCGTCACCACTTCCTCCCCGCTCTTGAGCTTGGCCGGCGGGATCTGGATCAGCTTGTTGCCCTTGCCCTTGTCGAGTTCCGGCAGTTCCTTCAGCGGGAAGGCGAGCAGGTGGCCGGCGGTGGTGACCGCGACGACCCAGTCGGTGGCCGGGTCGTTCACCGGCACCGGCGGCAGCAGGCTGGCGCCGGTGTCCGGGTTGAACAGCGCCTTGCCCGACTTGTTGCGCCCGACGAGGTTCTCGAAGCGGGTGGTGAAGCCGTAACCGAACGACGAAGCCAGAAGGAAGCGCTGGTCGTTCTCGGCGGCCAGCGTGGCGACCATCTGCGCGCCGGCCGGCAGGGTGAAGCGGCCGGTGATGGGCTCGCCGTTGCCGCGCGCCGAGGGCAGGGTGTGCGCCGACGTCGAATAGGCGCGTCCGGTGGAGTCGAGGAAGGCCGCCTGCTGGTTGCTGCGTCCGCGGGCGAAGCTCTGCAAGGCGTCGCCCTCGCGATAGCTCAGGCCGGCCGGGTCGACGTCGTGGCCCTTGGCGGCGCGGATCCAGCCCTTCTGCGACAGCACCACCGTGACTGGCTCGCTGGGCACCAGCTCGGTCTCGTCGATGGCCTGCGCGGCGCTGCGCGCCACCAGCGGGCTGCGGCGGGCATCACCGAACTTCTTTGCATCAGCGAGCAGCTCGTCCTTCAGCAGCTTCTTCAGCTTGGCGTTGCTCTCCAGCGTGGCGACGAGCTTCTCGCGCTCCTTGGCCAGCTCGTCCTGCTCGCCGCGGATCTTCATCTCCTCGAGGCGCGCCAGCTGTTTCAGCTTGGTCTCGAGGATGTACTCGGCCTGCTCCTCGGAGAGGCCGAAACGGGCGATCAGCACCGCCTTCGGCTCGTCCTCGGTGCGGATGATGCGGATCACCTCGTCGAGGTTCAGGAAGGCGATGAGCAGGCCTTCGAGCAGGTGCAGGCGGCGCTCGACCTTGTCGAGGCGGTGCTTG
>JAJTHD010000087.1 GCA_021297925.1 Lysobacteraceae bacterium | reverse complement strand
CTCACCACCGGTGAACGCGCCCGAGGGCGTCAGCGTGAAGCGGCTGCCGGTGGTCGGGTAGTTCAGCGGATGGCTGCCGCTGCCCGCGCAGCTGAGCGCGAAGGCCGTCGTGCCGGCGGTCACCGGTTCGCTGAAGTCGACGCTGAGCGCGGCGGTAGGCGAGACGTTGGTGGCGCCGTTGGCGGGCGTGGTGGCCGTGACGCTCGGTGCGGCGTTGACCAGCGTGTAGGCCACGCTGGTATTCGCCACCGGCGAGGCGTTGCCGCTGTCCTTCACCGCACTGGCGGTGACGCTGAGGGTGCAGCTCTCGCCATCGGCGAAGGCGCCGGAGGGCGTGATCGTGAAACTGCTGCCCGTCGTCGCATGGCTCAGCGGGTGGCTGCCGCTGCTGGCGCAGGTCAGCGCGAAGGCGCCGGTGGAGAGCGTGACGCTCTCGCTGAAGGTGACGGCGAGCGTGGCCGCCGGGTTCACGCCCGTCGTGCCGTTGGTCGGCGTGGTGGCGGTGACGCTGGGCGGCGTGTTGGCGCTGCCGAAGCTCTGGTTGCGGTTGCAGGCGCCGAAGGTCGCAGCCTGCGCGGCCTGCCAGGTGAAGCCGGCCGAGCCGCTGGCGGTGCCGCCGAGCTGCAGCGAATGGCCAACGGCGGTGGCGTCGCTCTCACTGACGGGCAGGTTGATGCTGGTGCGGCCCGAGGCCACGCCGCTGCCGGCGCGGATCTGGCCTTCGTAGCTGATGAACTGCACCACCGTGCCGCTGGGGTTCACCAGCGCGATGCCGTCATGCGTGCCGTTCTGCATCCCGTTGGCCGGGTAGGTGAGCGTGGCGAAGCGCACCGTGGCGCCGCCGCAGGTGGCGAGCGCGCCGGTCGGCAGCGGGTCGTTGTCGTAGGCGGTGGCGGCGGTGGTGCTGCCGGTGCCGTTGTAGAGGTGGATGCGCCAGCCGCTCAGCGATTCACCCGCGGTGGCGACGACCTCGATGCGTTCGCCGGAATCCGTGCCGGCGTTGTCGTAGTGGATCTCATTGATGAAAACCTCGGCCTGCGTGACGGGCGCACACGCGGCGAGGGCCAGCGCCACCAGGGCGCGGAGCGGACGTTTGGACACGGTTTTCCCCAAGTGAACCGGCCAGGCGGCCGGGAAGCGCCGCATTGTAGGGCCCGTCGATGACACTTTCCCGTCGCGCTGCAACAGACGGGGGCAGGGTTCAATCGGCGTCACCGTGCTCGCCCCGGGTGGTTTCCTCGGCCACCCAGCGCAGGTAGGCAGGCAGGCCCGCCGCCACGTCAATGGCGAGGATCTCGGGCAGCTCGTAGGGATGATGGGCCTTGAGGCTGCGCTCCAAGGCGGCGTAGCGGTCGGCCGTGGTCTTGACCAGCAACAGCACCTCGTCGGCCTGCTCGATCACCCCCTCCCGGCGGTAGGTCGAGCGAACGCCGGGCAGCGCCTGCACGCAGGCGGCGAGGTGTTCCTCGACGAGCAGGCGGGCGAGCCGGTCGGCCTTCGCGGCCGGGGTGCTGCAGAGGATGATCAGGGCGCTCATCGTTTCATTGTGCCCCCATACTGCATTTTCTGAGTTTTGTTGATACTGTTGGCCTCGCCACGGTGCGCCATCGGCGCCATCGCCCCTCCGGAGGCCCGCATGCGTTGCCCCGTCCTTCCCGTGCTCCTGCTTGCCCCGCTGCTTCTGGTCGCCTGCTCGGAGCCCCCCCTTTCCGCCGGACGGCCGGAGACAGGCGCCTCCACCCCCGGCGCCTCTTCCCTGTCCCCGACTCCCGCCGCCGGTGCGATGCCACCGGCCGCGGCCCCCTCGACTGCCTCGATCGAGGTCTTGCCGTTCGCCGCCCAGCTCGTCTCGGGCGTGCCGTTCGCCGAGGCGCGGGCGGCGATCCTCGGTGCCGGTTGGCGCCCGATCGTCACCGGGGCCTGTGCCGAAAACATCGGCGGCGATGCCACCGTCTGCCGCGAGTTGCCCGAGCTCGAGGCCTGCAGCGGTACGGGCGCCGGGTATTGCCTGATGGCCTTCGGCAGTGCCGATGCCACCCGGGAACTGAAGCTTCGCACCAGCGGCGGGCATCAGGGCTGGGCGGCGACCGGCGAGGCCGCCACCGTGCGGCTCGACCGCGCTGAACTCGGGCTTGTGGGGCCATCGGCGGGTCGCACCTGTGGCAGCAGCGATTTCACCACCTTCCTCGAAGCCTTCGCTGGCGATCCGGCCGTGCGCGCGGCGTGGACCGCGCCGCTGGTGCGCGTCGCGCTGCGCTACGACCTCGGCGAGGACACCTTGGACGTGGCCGCGCTGCAGCGGGCCGTCGAGTTCAACGGCTTCCCGGTCACCCATCAGGGCGAGGCCTTCCATCACGTCGATGCCAACGGCGTCGTCGACGTGGCGCCCCTGGCCTTGCGCATCAGCGAGCCAGACCCCGACACCCGCGACGTCGCCTTCGACTACGGCATGTCCGAGGGCAATCGCGTGCGCTTCGTTCGCAGCGACGGGTGCTGGCTGCTCGTCGAGGACCCTGACCCGCCGTCGCCCTGAGTGCCGCTGCTCTCGTTCCTGCCCCCGAAGGAGTCGCCATGTCCCGCTACACGATCCGCGAAAGCGTTGGTTCACGCGAAGAAACCGAGACCACCTTCCGTGGCCTCGAGAAGCATCACCCCAGCGCCGGCCGCGAGCCGGGCCGCGACTACGCCACCATCGATGGCGAACTCGAGGAGGTCCGCCGCACCAGCGACGGCCGCACGCTGGTCAAGAAGGATTTCTACCTCACCCGCGACGATGGTGGCCGCATCGACATCCCGGCGCCGGCGGCGGGCTACATCTACTACCTCAACGACGCGACGAACGCCGTGCGGATCTACGATCGGCCGTTCGGCGAGCCGGGCGCGCGATTGCTCGCGCAGTCGCTGCACATGGAGCGGGGCACCTCGCCTCCGCAAGGCAGCCGCATCGAGTACGGCCAGCCGATGGGCCGCATGGGCGATACCGGCAGCCCCGGCTCCGTGCATGCACACATCGAAGCGGAGCACGGCCAGTTCACCCGCTACATCGCCGACATCGCTGCCGGCCGCATCGCGCCGGGGGTCTGGCCCGCCCGCGGCAATGCGCCGGTACCCGGGCCGGGCGGCGCGTCGCCGGGCGGCGCCATGCAGGATGGCGTCTTGCGTCAGGGCGAGGACGGTACCGCGGTGCGCTCGCTGCAACAGCGGCTGAACCAGCTCGGCATGCGCGATGCACGTGGCCAGCCCCTTGGCGTGGACGGTGATTTCGGCGATCGCACCCGCGAAGCGGTCGAGCGCTTCCAGCGCAGCCGCGGTATCGCGGCGGACGGCGTGGTGGGGCGCGACACCTTCCGCGAACTTGGCGAGGCGGTTCGCGAGCAGGGCCGGCCCGGCTCGGCACCACCGGTACCCGCCGTGTCGCCCGCTGCCGTGTCGCCCGCTGCCTTGTCGCCCGCT
>JAJTHD010000008.1 GCA_021297925.1 Lysobacteraceae bacterium | reverse complement strand
CGTCGCCCTTGGCGCGCAGGATGTGCAGCCGCGCGGCGGCCTCGGTCAACACCGCGAGGTTGCGGCCGGGTGCGACGGGCAGGTTGAAGACCGGCACGTCGAGGCCCAGCACCGGCCTCGCGGCGGTCTCGCCGGTCAGCCGCGCCATGCCCTCGAGGTCCACTTCGCCGGCGCGCACGAGGTGCACGATCAGCCTCAGGTACTTGTTCCGCTTCACCGCCGTGTCGCCGAACATCTGGCGGATGTTCATGATGCCGAGGCCGCGGACCTCGAGCAGGTCCTGCAGCAGCTCGGGGCAGGTGCCGTCGAGCACGTCCGGCGCGATCTGCGTGAACTCGGGGGCGTCGTCGGCCACCAGGCGGTGGCCGCGGCTGATCAGTTCGAGCGCGAGCTCGCTCTTGCCCAGCCCGGACTCGCCGGTGATGAGCACGCCGATCGAGTAGATCTCCATGAACACGCCGTGCAGCGTGATCCGCGGCGCCAGCGCCCGCGCGAGCACGTACTGAAGCTGTGACAGCAACTCATGGCCCGCCTGCGGCGAGATCCACAGCGGCGTGCCGGACTCCGCAGCCATGTCCCGGAGGTCCGCCGGGCAGCCCTGGTCGCGGGTGATGACCAGCGCCATGGGCCTGAAGTCGATGATCTTCTGGAAGGTTTCCCAGCGCTGCCGGGCGTCCAGCGAGTCCAGCCACTGCAGCTCCTCGCGGCCGAGGATCTGCACCTTGTTGGGATGGATGACGTTGAGGTAGCCGACCAGCGACGGCCGGCGGGTCCGCTGCTCCTCCGCCTCGATCGCCCGCTCGCCACCGGACTGCCCGGCGAGCCAGCGCAGGCCGAGGCGGTCGCGGTGCTGCTCGAACAGCTCGCGGGCGCTCAGGCGCCGGGGCAGCATCCCGGGGGCCTCAGGCGGCGGCCGGGTGGCCGGGGCGCCAGTCGGCGACGAGCCGGAACAGGCCATCGGCGTCCGGCGCCTCGCGGAGCCGCTGCCGGAAGCCGGCGTCCGAGAACATCTCGGCGAGCTGCGAGAGCAGCACCAGATGCTGCTGGGTGAAGTGTTCCGGCACGGCCAACGCGAAGAGGAGGTCGACCGGCTCGCCGTCCGGCGCGCCGAAGTCGACCGGTTCGGCGAGGCGCACGAACGCCCCCGTCGCGGCGGTGAGGCCCGGGCTGCGTCCGTGCGGGATGGCGACGCCGTGGCCGAGCGCCGTGCTGCCGAGCCGTTCGCGCTGGCACAGGCTGTCAAACATCATCCGCTCGCGGTCGGCGTCGCCGTTCGCGAGCAGGTGGGCCAAGGTTTCCAGCAGGCGCTTCTTGCCGGGCGCCTTGGCCCCCGCCGCGACGCGCGCGGGGGCCAGCAGGTCGAGGAGATGCATGGGGCGGGAAGGAAACTCAGCCGAAGCTGCCGGAGCGGGCGGCGGATTCGCCGCGATGGTGGTCGGTCATGCGCTCCTTCTCCTTGAGCACGATGCGGTCGAGCTTGTCGACCAGCAGGTCGATGGCCGCATACATGTCGGCCGCCTCGGCCTCCGCGTGCAGGGCCTTGCCCCGGGGCGTGAGCGTGGCTTCGGCGCGGTGCTGGAGCTTGTCGACCGACAGCAGCAGCCGGAGGTCGAGGTGGTGGTCGAAATGGCGGGCGATCTTCTCCAGCTTTCCGGTGGCGAAGTCCTTCAGGGCCGGGGTGATCTCGATCTGGTGGCCGCTCACTTCAAGGCGCATGGGCGCTTACTCCTGCGGGGACGAACAAAACGGACTGGGGCCAGCATACGCCTGCCCGGGGGAGGGGCGAAGGGGACGTGGATCAAATTCCGGAGTCTCCGTCGGTCAGCGTCGGCCGCGTTCGGAAGAGGGCGCGATGCCCAGGCCTTCCCGATACTTCGCGACCGTCCGGCGGGCGATCACGATGCCTTCGGCGCCGAGCCGGTCGGCCAAGGCCTGGTCGGACAGCGGACGGTCCGGCTCTTCGGCCTCGATCATCCGGCGCAGTCGGTCCTGGACGGCGGTCGCCGAGGTCGCCCCGGCGTCGCCGCCCGGCAGGCCAACGCCGAAGAAGTGCTTGAACTCGAAGGTCCCTCGGGGCGTCCGGAGGTACTTCCGGGTGGTGGCGCGGGACACCGTGGACTCATGGAGGCCGAGGGGCTCGGCGATGTCGCGCAGGGTCAGGGGCCGCATGGCCCCGGGGCCGTGGTCGAGGAAGCCCGACTGCGCCGCGACGATGGCCTCGGCCACCCGGCGCAGCGTGTCCCCGCGATGTTCGAGCGCGCGGATCAGCCAGCGGGCCTCCTGCAGCTGGCCGCGCAACCAAGCGTCGTCCTCGCGCCGGCATCGCCCGATCAGGCCTTCGTAATGGCGGTCGAGCCCGAGCCGGGGTGTCCGTGTCATCCGGACGGTCCAGCGCCCGCCGCGGCGGATCGCGATCGCGTCGGGCTGGACGTACTCCGTCGCGGCCGGCGCGAGGCGCGCGCCCGGGCGCGGATCGAGGCCGCGGATGAGCGCCGCCGCCGCGTCCACGTCGCCGGGCGGAACCCCGAGGGCCTCGGCCAGCGTCGCGGGGCGCTGGCGCGCCAGGGCCTCGAGGTGGCCGTCCACCAGGTGTCGGGCCAGCGCCAGCCCGGGGACCTCCGGGGCGAGGGTCCCAAGCTGGAGGATGAGGCACTCGGCGAGGTCCCGCGCGCCGCAGCCCACCGGGTCGCACTGCTGGAGCAACCGGAGGACCGCGCGGATCTCGTCGATGGCGATGCCGGGCAGGGACCCGGCGACGGCCTCGAGCGGCTCGCGGAGGTACCCGTCCTCGTCCAGCGCGTCGACGAGCGCGTCGGCGATCACGAGGTCGCGCGGCGAGCGGAGCGCCATGCCGAGCTGCCAGCGCAGGTGCTCGTGGAGCCCGTCGGCGGCGGCCGCGCTCTCGGTGGCGTCCGGAAGCCCGGCATCGGCATCGGCGTCGGCGCCGCGCGGCAGGTCGTCCGTGGACCAGTCGTCGAGCGGAAGCTCCTCGTCGGCCTCGGGTTCGTCGCCGCCGACGTCCGACGCCGCGGTGTCCGCCTCGACCGGGTCGCCGTCCGACGGGGCCTCCTCACGGCCGGGATCCGGCGCGTCGAGCGTGAGCATCGGGTTCGCGTCGACGGCCGCCTGCAACTCGGCTTCAAGCTCCAGCTGCGACAACTGCAGTAGCCGGATCGCCTGCTGCAGCTGCGGCGTCAGCGCCAGCGAGGCGCCGAGCTTGGCCTGCAGGGCGGGTTTCATCGCCATGGCTACATCGTGAAGCCCGAGCCGAGGTAGACCCGCCGGACGTCAGCGTTCATCAGGACGTCGTTCGGAGAGCCCTGCGCGAGCACGGTGCCGGCGTTGAGGATGTAGGCGCGGTCGCAGATGCCCAGCGTCTCGCGCACGTTGTGGTCGGTGATCAGCACGCCGATCCCGCGCCGCTTCAGGTGGCGGACGATGCCCTGGATCTCGCCGACGGAGATCGGGTCGACGCCGGCGAAGGGTTCGTCGAGCAGCATGTAGCGAGGCTTGGTCGCCAGCGCGCGCGCGATCTCGATGCGGCGGCGCTCGCCGCCCGAGAGGCTCTCCCCGGGCTGGTTGGCGACATGGGCGATGTGCAGTTCGTCGAGCAGGTGGCCGAGTTCGGCCTCGCGCTGCGCGGGCGAGAGGTCTTCGCGAAGCTCGAGCGCGGCGCGCACGTTGTCGGCGGCCGACAGGCTGCGGAACACGCTGGCTTCCTGCGGCAGGTAGCCGACGCCGCGACGTGCGCGCAGGTGCATCGGCTGGGCGGTGATCTCCTCGCCGTCGAGCAGGATGCGCCCGCCGTCGCAGGCAACCAGCCCGACGACCATGTAGAAGCAGGTGGTCTTGCCGGCGCCGTTGGGGCCGAGCAGGCCGACGACCTCGCCGGGATGCAGCTCGAAGCCGAAGTCCTTGACGACCTCTCGCTTGCCGTAGCGCTTGGTCAGCGCGTGCGCGGACAGCATCAGCGGGTGGCCGCGGGCGTCTTTGGCGGGATCGTCATGCGGACGCGGGTGCCGTCGCCGCCGCTGTCCACCGCACCGGTGTCGAGGTTGTAGCGAATCGTCTCCGCCTCCAGCGTGCCGCGCGGCTGCGCGACCGAGGCTTGGCCGCTCAGCAGCAGCGATTCCTCGCCGGGGGCGTAGGTCACGCGCGTCGCCTGGGCGTCGACCGGTTCGCCGCGGTCCGTCTCTTGCGACATGCGCACCGGGCCGCCCTCGAGGACGATGCGCGCGATGTCCCCGTCCTTGCGCTCGACCGTCGCGGTGTCGGCAAGGATGGCCAGCGTGCCTTGGCGGATCTCGACGTTGCCCCGGAGCACGAGGGCGTCGTCCGCGCCGAGGCCGCCGGACTGCTGGTCGGCGTTCACCGACATCGGCTGCTGGCGGTCGGACTTGCGGGCCTCAGCGGGCGCTGGCGACAGGGCCGGGAGCAGCGCGAGGGCGAGCAGGGCGGGGAGGGAACGTCGCATCGACATCGGCGAGCAGCTCATAGGTTTGGGCCTTAAGGTCCACGTCCAGCCCGGTGGCCCGGAGTATAGAGGCCCCCTGCGTGACGGTCACCGCGGCGTCGGTGCGCGCGCGGTCGGTTTCGGGGAGGACGGTGAGGTGGTCGGTGCTGAAGCGCACGGCCTCGCCGCGGCGATCGGGCGGCCCATCCATCTCGACGCCGCCAAGCAGGCGCACCTCGTCGTTGTCGGGGCCGACCCAAGCGCTCGCGGCACGGGCCTGCCAGCGCTGGCCCGGCTGGCGCGCCGGGAAGCCGAAGCGCGGCTCGGTCAGCACGGTCGCCGAGCCCTGTTCGTCGCGCTCGAGCAGCGGTCCGGTCACGGTGAAGCCTTCGCTGCCATCCTGCCGGAGCGCGCTCATCTCGAAGCGTTCCAGGCGGTAGTCGGCACGATCGTCGACGACCGGCGGCGGCGCAGGCTTGCGCAGCCACCAGACGGCGAGGCCACTGGCGAGCACGCCCGCGCCCAGCACGAGCCCGAGGGTGGTGCGGTTCATCGCAGGAAGCCCGCCAGCACGGCCTCGGCCTTGCCCTGCGCGCCGAGGATCAGGTCGCAGAGCTCGCGGGCGGCGCCCTGGCCACCGCCGGCGCGGGTGCGCCAATGTGCGCGCTCCTTCACCCAGGCGTGCGCGCTCGCGGGTGCGACGGCGAGGCCGGCGATGCCCATCGCGGCGAGGTCGACGAGGTCGTCGCCCATCATCGCGGTCTCGGCCGGGGTGAGGCCGTACTTCGCGCACAGCGATTCGAGCAGGGCGCGCTTGTCCTTGACGCCGATATGCACCTCGGTGAGGCGCAACTCGCGCCCGCGCGCTTCCGCGACGGCGCTGTGGCGGGCCGTCACCAGCGCGACCCGCACGCCGTGCTCTTCGAGCAGGCGCAGGCCCATGCCGTCATGGATGTCGAAGGCCTTGAGCTCGCGGCCCTCGGCATCGAGCCACAGGCGGCCGTCGGTCAGGGTGCCGTCGACGTCGAAGCAGGCGAGGCGCACGCGCGCCGCGCGCTCGCGGATATCGGCGGGATAGTCGGCGAGGTGGGCGTAGGCCATGGCTCAGACCACCCGCGCGTTGAGCAGGTCGATGAAGTTCAGCGCACCGACGACGCGCCGCTCGGCGTCGACGACCACCAGCGCATTGACCTTGTGCTCCTCCATCGCGTGGACGGCCGCACTGGCGAGCTCGTCCGG
>JAJTHD010000118.1 GCA_021297925.1 Lysobacteraceae bacterium | reverse complement strand
GGATGGGGCGGCGCTGGCTGGCGTCCGTATAGAAACCGCCAGGGGCGAGGCTGCGGGGCAGCGCCGAGAGCAGCTCCATGCCCTGAAGGACGCGCCCGACGGTCGTGATGTTCAGATCGAGCTGGCGGGGGGCCTGGCCGATCACGACGTAGAGCTCCGTGCCGTTGCTGGAATCGGCGGCGTCGCCACGGCCGGCGCCCACGGTCGCATAGCAATGGGCCAGCCATTGCCGTCCGGTCGCGGGATCGCGCGCCACCGGCATCCCGCGGTCGAAGCCCACCTGCGGTGCCCAGCCGTCGACATCCGGCAGGCGGGTGAAGGGCAGGGCGTCGCGGACGGGGGTGTCGAACTCCGAGGGGAGGCGGTCGCGGGCCTCGCCCAACGGGCGGCGTTTGGTTGCGTCGTCGCCGCTCGCGTCGCCCCACTGCACCACGAAGTTGTCCTGCACGCGGTTGATTGTCAGGCCTTCGAAGTAGCCGCCGCGGGCGAGCGCACGGATGTTGGCCACGTGCTCGGGCGCGTAGTCGGGCGCCAGCTCGATCACCACGGTGCCGGCGTCGAGGCGCATCACGACGAGGTTCTCCGGCGCCGGCGTCCGCCAATCGTCCGGCGTGCTGGCCGCGAGGATCTCGGCCATCGGTCGGGGCGAGGGCGTCGTGGGCGTGGCGGCCGAAGCCGAGGCGGCGAAGGCGAGCAGGGCGAGGGCGGTGGTCGAATGGCGCATGGCGGGCTCGTCGGCGGGAACGGCCCGATTGGGCCTCAGTCGCGTGCTGGCCACAAGTCATCGCCTCAAGCCACGCTTCGCGCGACTTGCTCCCTCGAGGCGGCCTGAGCACGCTCCTGCTCCAGCACGGCCGTGCGTAACGCGGCCTGCTCGCGCGCCTCGGCGAGCTTCTGTTCGTTCTCGCCTGCCGTCCGCGCCAGCGCGTCGTCGGTCTTCATCACTGCGCGCGAATGAGCGGGGTCCTCGGGCCGCCCCTGAATGACGAAGAGGTTCTCGCCCGCACGGACGCCGTGGCCGTTGGCGATGCTCAGCACCACATGGTCGACGCGCTCAAGCCCGTGCTGTCGCGCCAGCACCGTTGCGGCCTGCGCGAGTTTTTCGCTGTTGGCGTCGTAGCCGCGGCCAAGGCCGGCTTCCATCCGTTCAACCGCGCTGCGGCTGCCGAGGTAGAGCGCGTGGTCTGGGCTGCCGGGTTGGTCCATCGCGGCGGCGAGGCGTGTCGGTGCCACCGACGGCTCGCGCTCGGCATCGGCGAGCGTCCGCGGGCTGCGGCGGATGCCTTCCGTCTGCGCGGGGTCCTGTCGGTGGAAATCGTCGCGTTTGTCGCGGATGTCGAGCCGAAGGCTGCGGGTGTCCTCAAGCTCGCGCAGGCGCGCGGGGTCGCGCTCCTCACGAGGGATCCGCGGCGCCATCGACATCGACACCGTTTCATCGACAAGGAACCAGCGCCCGTCGGCGCGGCGCTAGTGGTAGATCGAACTGGCGCCGATGCGGTCGGGATCGTCGTTCGGCCGGGATACGGCGGCAAGGGCGCGGGCCTCCGTCAGGCGGCCGGTGTAGCCAAGAGGGTCCGGCAGTTCGTCGCGGTAGCGGCGGGCGATGTTGTCCAGCGTCGCCGCGCCGCGGTCGAGGCCGCAGTTGCGGTTGTCGGGCATCATCGACCAGCCGCGCTCCATCTCCGCGTTCGCCGCAGTCTCACGCTGTGCCGGGCTGGCGTTCGGGTCGGCGTCTTTCGCACCCTGTTCGCGCGCGGCCTGGAGGTACTCGCGCGGGGTTCAGGCGTTGACGGGGATGCGGGCGTTGACGAAAGCGTCGTCGTGGACCCGCATGACGTTTCTGGCCGGCAGGTTCAGCGCAAGATCGGGGCGGCCGTCGCGCATCTGCGCCTGGCGCGCCTTCAGGTCGAGATTCATCAGGTCGACGCCGAAGTCGTTCCAGCCGCGTTGGGACAATCGGACCCCGGCGCCTCGCGCAGCGGAATCAGCGAAGGCATTCGCGACCGCCCCCGGCACATTGTCGTTGCGCACCACGCCCAGGGCCAGCAAGCCATAGCCGTCGCTGCCCGGGCGGGAGGCGAGGTAGTTCCAGTAGAGCTCGCGGTTTCCTTCGTCGGCATAGTGACGGAGGATTTCCATGTCTTGATCGTTGAGTCGGCTCACGGGCGGGGGGCTTCGTTGACGGCGGCGGTGGAGGCGGCGTCATGCGCCCGGATGAGCGCATCGCGGACAGCGGATTCGATGCGGCGCCAGTCGCGGAGGATCGGACGGGCGTAACTGGCGTTGATCGACAGCGAGAACTCGGCAAGCGAGAAACGATGGCCGCACAGCGGCCGGCGGGTCGAGCCCGGAACGCTCACCAGCGCATCGTCGCGGATCTCGAAGCCTCCGGGCACGCGATCGTCAGTGCACATCGCGACAGATCGAATTCGGCCGGAGTCGTCCCGCGCGATAAACCAGTCATCGGAGCCGCGGAGGTAGAACTCGGACGGCCTCGTGGGGCGCTGCATTTCGTGTGCGGCGTGAGCGGCAACTTTGTCCAGATCGGTGCGGTACACCTCCAGGCCGAAGCGATCTGGCAAGCGGTCCCGGAGGGCGAGATTCTCGCTCGGATCGCGCAGTTCGAACTCGTTGCTGGCCGTCACGTAACGCTCCGGTAGCTCGTCGATCGGCACGCGGTCGATGTAGTTGACGGTGACGAGCACACGCTGGTCCCGCATTGGCCCAGTCGTGAAGCTGCCGTAGGGCTGCCCAGGTGGGTAGGGCTCAAGCGAGGGCCAGTGCAGGGCCAGCGTCACGCCGCCTTGGAAGTCCGGGCCGAAGCCGTCGGCAAACCAGTTCGCGGGAAGCACGAAGCGGTTCGGGCCAAGGCTGAACCCGACGGGGCGCGCCGCTTCAGCCGCGGTATTCGCGGCTTGCACCTCGGCGACGGGCTGCGCGGCGGCAGGGGGAGTGGTGGGTGAGCACGCGGCGAGTGCGAGGCCGGTC
>JAJTHD010000261.1 GCA_021297925.1 Lysobacteraceae bacterium | reverse complement strand
CGGCGGCGCGCGCAGTGTCCGTGCGGCCGCCCCGGCCCGCGTCGCCGCGACGCCCGCGAGGCCGGCCGCCAAGGCCCCTGCCGGACCTTCGGAGGCCCCGAAGCCGGCGCCCAAGCCGTCCACGAAGGCCAAGAACGAGCCCGCCGACGGCGACTGGACCGAGTTCTGAATTGAGGCGGCCCGCGCCGCCCCCTCGACCTTGGCCCCCGATCGCGGGGGCTCGGGTCGACGTCGACCGCCTTCCGATGCCGGCGGATCCTCGGCAAGGCGGCGGCCCTCCACTTGAAGGGGACGTGGTCCATGGCCTGGTGGCGCATTGAGGAAAGTCGAGAGCTGACACGACAGGCAGCCGCGGCCGACCGGCTGCTGGCGGTCGTGGGCGGCGTGGTCGCCCTCGTCGTGTGGATCGTCGGCATCGTGGTCGATCAACCCGGCGTGCCGAGCCTGGTGGCGGTCCCGACCGTGCTCGTCGGCGGCTGGCTGGCGTGGCGGCACCCCGGCGCCGTGCCGACGCGCTTCTTCATGGCCGCCGCGCTGATGGTGCTGTCCGCCGCGCTGATCCACGAAGCCGGCGGCAGGATCGAGATGCACTTCTCGATCTTCGTGATGCTGGCCTTCCTCGTCCTGTACCGCGACTGGCGCGTGGTCGTTTTGGCCGCGCTCGTCATCGCCATCCACCACCTTGTGTTCGCCCAGGCGCAGCATGCGGGCATGGCGGTCCGCGTGTTCCCCATGGACGGGCTACCGGGGGCCTCCTCCCTTCTCGGGCTCGTCGGCCTGCACGCGGTGTTCGTCGTGGTCGAGGCGGCGGTGCTTTGCCTGCTCGCCGTCCGGCTGCGGCGCGAGACCGGCCACGTCGGCCTCGGCGCGGCGGAGATGGCCGAAATCGCGGAGCGCATGGGTCGGGGCGACTTCCGGCCCGATCCGCGGCTCGAGCGCGCGCCGTCGCGCTCCATGGCGGCGAACCTGGAGGCCATGCGCCGACAGCTCGAGGCGCAGTTCGCCGCGGTCTCAGGCGTCACTGCGGCGCTGGCGCGCGGCGATCTGGACCGCCGCGTGCCCGTCGCCGATCTCGACGGCTCGCTGCTGGCGCTGGCGCAGGACGTCAACCGCAGCGCCGACCAGCTTGCCGCGACCCTGCGCGCGGCCGTCACCGCTTTGGATGCGCTCTCGTCCGGGCGCGAACTCGCCCGCGTGGAGATCGCCGCCGAGGGCGAGTTCGACCACATGCTGCATGCCGTCAACGCGATGAGCGATTTCGTCGACAACCTCACGCGTACGCAGGGTGAGCTGGTCGCCGGCGTCCACGCGGGACGCTTCGAGGTCCTGCACGGGGTCGAGCAGTTCCATGGCTTCCAGCGCACGCTCTACGAGGGCCTGAACGGCCTGGTCACCGAGGTCGGCGGCGCGATGGCGGCCGTGCGCGAGGCCATGGATCGCCTCGCGGAGGGTGATCTCAGCGCGGACATGCAGGGCGACTGCCGCGGCGAATTCGCCCGCCTGCAGGCGCAGGTCAACCGCACCATGGCCGAGCTCCGGACGATGATCGGCGGTATCCAGTCGGCCGCGGAACAGATCACCACCGCCTCCGGCGAGATCGCCACCGGCAACCTCGACCTGTCGGCGCGGACCGAGCGGCAGGCGGCCAGCCTCGAGGAGACCGCGGCGTCGATGGAGGAGCTCACCGCCACGGTCAAGCAGAACGCCGATTCGGCGCGGCAGGCCAACCAGCTCGCCACGCAGGCGGCCGGCATGGCGCGTCGCGGCGGCGACCTCGTGCAGGACGTCGTCCGCACGATGACCGGCATCGAGGACAGCTCGCGCCGCGTGGCCGACATCATTGGCACCATCGACGGCATCGCGTTCCAGACCAACATCCTCGCCTTGAATGCTGCGGTCGAAGCGGCGCGCGCCGGCGAGCAGGGACGCGGATTCGCCGTCGTCGCGAGCGAGGTCCGCGCGCTGGCGCAGCGCGCCGCCGCCGCTGCCAAGGAGATCAGGGGGCTGATCGACGATTCCGTCTCCCGCGTCGGCGAAGGCTCGGCGCTGGTGCAGCAGACCGGCGAGACGATCGGCGACCTCGTCGGCGCCGTGCAGGCGGTCAGCGCGCTGATGGCCGACATCTCCAACGCCTCGGCCGAGCAGACCGCCGGCATCGAGCAGGTCAACCGCACGATCACCCAGATGGACGAGGGGACGCAGCAGAACGCGGCGCTGGTCGAAGAAGCCAGCGCCGCCGCCAAGGCCATGGCCGAGCAGGCCCAGGCCCTGCAGGATCTCGTGGGGCGGTTCCAGCTCGGTGGGCAGGCGGGTTGAGCCCCTTGGGGGGGGGGGACGACGGCCCCTTGGGGCGGTGCGGCATCGGGGCCGGCAGCCCTGCGACATCCGCCACGTTTTGACGCGCGTTGACAATTTCCCTACACCCCACCCCTCGTTTTGGTGCATCCTAGGAATGTTCCCGCTCCATCCAGCGCCGGGGGGCGTGGCGACCGCGCGATAGCGCCGTTGCCAGGAGGGCAGGAACACCAAGCCAGGAGTTCCGGGGGGAGCTCCTGGCTTTTTTTTGCCTGCGATTCGGCGACCGCCCGCTCCCGGTCAGAGAATCGGGTCCTCGTCGGCCGGCGGGGGGTCCATCCGCGGCATCTCCATTGGCTCGGGGGCCTCGAAACGCGGCTCCTCGAAACGCGGCTCCTCGAAACGCGGCTCCTCGAAACGCGGCTCCTCGAAACGCGGCTCCGGCTCCGCGTAGCGGGGTTCCTCGAACCGCGGCGTGGGCGGTTCGAACCGCGGCTCGGGCTCGATCACCCGCGGGTCTTCAAAGCGGGGCTCCGGGCCGTCGCTCGGCGGCATGTCGCCCGGTGGGATCCCGGGCGGCGGCGTGTCCTCCGGCGGCGGGCTCGGCATCTCGGGTTCGATCACGGGCTCCTGCCAGCCACGACCTCCGCCCCAGCGCGGCTCGCCGTCGACACGAGGCCCCTCGCGCAGGACAGGCAAGCCCGGGCCGGGCGTGCCGCCCGGCGGCTCGACGATGATCGGACGCGGCTTCGGCAGGGGCCGCTCGCGGATCGGATGCACCGGCCTCGACGTCCACGGGTGGCCCGGTCGCGAGTCACCCCAGCCGGGCCCGTACCAGCGTGATCCCCAATACGGCGACGAGGACCAGCCCCAGCCGATCGACGACCCCCAGGACGGGCCCCAGTAGCCCCAGCCGTGTCCCACGCGCCAGGACCAGGCCCAGCGGCTCCCGTAGCCCGGGGCCCACGGGCCAGGACCCCAGCTGTCGTAGTAGCGGACGACCGTGCGGGGCCGGCGGTCGACGTAGTAGTCGCCCCGCGACGGGGTGGCCGGCGCGTAGTACGCACCGTCGCGGACCTGGTAGTACGCCCCGCGGTCGGTGACGTCGTACGTGACGCAACCCGCCAGCGGCAGGGCGAGGGCGGACAGAAGCGCGGTGCGTCGCAGCATGGGGGCGTCTCCGGAGGGAGACCCCATCTTGGCCTCGCGTCGTGAATCGGGACTTAAAGTTCCCCGGTCGTGAACGACCGTCGTCGCCGGTTCAGGTCGGCGTCCACCAGCGGCCGCCGGCCATGGTGCCGCGCAGCGCCAGCGTGTCGCGATCGAGTAGCAGCAGGTCGGCGTCGGCCCCGGGAACGACCCGCCCCTTGCGCGCGAGGCCCCAGATCGCCGCCGGGCTCGACGTGGCCGCGGCCAACGCATCGGTGAGCGCTACGCCGTGGCGGAGCGTGGCGCAGCGGACCGCGTCCAGCAGGCTGGCGATCGGCGCCACCTCGAGGGACACGAGCCGGCCTTGCGCATCGAAGTGCGGCAGGCTGGCCTGCCCGTCGGAGCTCAGCGTGAGGCGTGCGACGGGGACGCCGGCGGCCAGCGCCTCGGCGAGCGCCCGTGCTGCGGGGATCTCGCCGGCGGCGACGAAGTCGGGCGTGCTGCTGGTGGTGAAGTCGATACTGCCGCCCTCGCGGACGAAGTCGAGGCCGTCGGCGAACAGCGTGGCATTGCGGTTCACGTGCGTCGGGTGCCACTGTGGGATCGGCACGGGCCAGCGCGAACTGGCCTCGCGCAGCAGCGCGAGGCCTTCCGGCGCGTCGCCGCAGTGCACCAGCACGGTGCCCGCCTTGCCGGCCAACATGCCGCCGACGCGGGCGTCGGACGCGAGCCGCGCCAATTCGGCCGCGCTGGGCTGCGAGCCGCGGTGGTCGGCGATGGCGACCTCGCCGAGGCCGATCATTTCCGGAATGAAGGCGAGGTCGCCGCGCACGCTGCCGGTCAGCGTCACCGGCGGCACCCGGTAGGACCCGGTGAGCGTGTAGGCGGACAGGCCGGTGTCGGCCAGCGCGCGCGCGCAGGCCAGAAGGTCGGCATGGCTGCGGGTGACGTCGTCCGTCCCCAGCGCACCGACCATGGAGGTCACGCCCGCGGCCAGGGCCGTGCCGGCGGCCAGCGGAGGCATCCGGGTGGCGAAGCCCCCCTCGCCGCCCCCGCCCCCGAAGTGGACGAGGCTGTCGACCAGTCCGGGGACGACCAGATGCCCCGTGCCATCGATCTCGGTCACCGCCACGCCGCAGCCGCGCGGATCCAGTCCGCGGCCCACCGCGAGGACACGGCCATGCGCGGCCAGCACGTCCGCACGGCCGAGGGGCGCGGGCGTCATCACTTCCGCGCCCCGGATCCACCACAGCGCGGGCGGCGCGCCGTCGGGTCCCCGGTATTCACGCATCGCGGGCTCAGGCATAGCCGATTCCCACCGCGATCGCGACGGCCAGCGCGGCCATCAGGAAGAGGCCGGCGACCAGCCGGCCGATGATGCGGATCCAGTCGAGCCACGCGATGCGGGCGACGCCGATGGCGCCCATCATCGCGCCGGACGTCGGGATCAGCAGGTTGGTCAGGCCATCGCCGAGCTGGAAGCACAGCACGCTGACCTGCTTGCTGACGCCGACGAGCTGGCCGAGGCCGGCCATCAGCGGCATGGTGATCGTGGCCTGCGCGCTGCCGGAACTCACGAAGAAGTTGAAGCCGGCCTGCGCGGCGAGCATGCCCCACGCGGCGACCAGCTCGGGCGTGCCTTCGATGGCGCTGCCGATGCCGTACAGCATCGTGTTCAGCACCGAGGGTGCGTGCGGGTCGCTGCCGCCGAGCAGGCCGAGCAGGCCCTTGGCCAGCGCGATCACGAGCGCGGTGGGCACCAGCGCGCGCACGCCGTCGGTGAACGCGGCCGCGGCGCCGTTGGCGCTCGTCCGGCCGCCGATCACTGCGACGGTGCCGGCGAACAGGCCGAGTGCGAAGAACTGCGTGGCGATCTCGGGGATGTAGTAGCCGCCGGCGACCACCCCCCAGACGATCCAGGCCACGGTGGCGGCGACGGCCAGCAGCACCGCGTGGTCGACCCAGCCGAGCGGTGCGGGCGCGACGGTGGCCGTCGCCATCTCGGGCGTCCGGCGATGGCGCTCGGCGTAGTGCAGGGTGAAGGCCAGCGCCGCGGCGGTGAACACCACCCACATCGCGATGCGGAACGGGGCGCCGGAGAGCAGCGGCACGCCCGCGACGCCCTGCGCGACGGCGACCGAGAACGGGTTCATCCACGAGGTGCCGAAGCCGATCTGGCTGGCCATGTAGGTCACCATCACGCCGGTCTCGGGCGGGTAACCGAGCTGCCGGACGAGGGGCAGCAGCAGGGCGAGGAAGGCGATGGTCTCCTCGCCCATGCCGAACACTGCGCCGCCCAGCGAGAAGGCGACGAACAGCGCGGAGAGCAGCAGGCGCGGCTGCCCGCCGGTAGCGGCCACCAGCCGCTTCAGCCCGTTGTCGACCGCGCCGCTGGCCTGCACGAGGCCGAAGGCGCCGCCGACGGTCAGCACGAAGGCGATCACGCCGACCGCCGCCGCGGAACGGCCGCCCGAGGTGAAGCCGTCGAAGAACAGGTTCAGGAAGCCGCGGACGCTGTCCTCGCTGGAGAACAGCGCCAGCGCCACCGGCGCATCGCCCGGCACGTAGCTGGCGAGCGAGGGCGGCTGGCCCGGGGCGAACGAGCCGGCCGGGACGAAGGGCACGAGCAGCGCGAACAGCGCGGCGACGCCGAGCAGCACCAGCAGGGTGTCGGGCGCGCGCGACGCGGGAGTGTGGGGGGTGTTCATCCGGCCTCGTGGCGGAGGGGGGAGGGGTGCGTCCATACCCGGAGCCCGCCGGCACGGCCGGCGGGACTCCTGGTCCAGCGGATCGACGGTGCCGCGGTCAGAAGCGGCCGATCCAGTTGAGCGTGACGAAACGGCCCATCGCGTCGTGGTTGTAGGTGTCGACCCACGCGCTGGCACCCAGCGCCCGCGGCGGGTCGCGGTCCGTGAGGTTCTCGACGCGGACCGCCACGCGGTGGACGTCGTCGATGTTCCAGCCCCACGAGGCGTTGAGCACCGTCCACGAGGACACGCGCGCCGAGACCGGGATCGCGGCCGGGTCGAAGCGGAAGTCGTCGTAGTACGAGTGCGTGTAGTTCGCCCACAGCGCGCCGTCGAAGCGCTCGCCCGTCCAGTCGAGCGCGACGGTGCCGCGCCACTTCGGGTAGCGGTACTCGTCGTTGAACTGGACGAGGCGCTGGCCATTGATGCAGGCGCCGTCGCCGCGAAGCGGCGCGACTTGCGGCGAGCAGGATTCGGAGCGCTCGAAGCTGGTGACGCGGGTGGCGTCGATCGAGAGGTCCAGCGAGCCTCCGAACACGTCCTCGGACAGCCGGTGCTCGGCGCTGAAGTCCCAGCCGCGGGTCTTCTGGACGCCGATGTTCTGCAGGCGCACGAACACTTCGCCGGTCGAGACGCGGCCGATGCCGCCGCTGCCGATCTCGATGCCAGGCTGGTCGACCGGGCGCGGGCGGCTGCCGTCGGCGAAGGTATAGATCAGCGCTGGGTTGGTGAGCGCCGCGCGGAGCAGGCTGAAGTAGTCGACGTCGACGGTGTTCTCCTGGTCGAAGTCCCAGTAGTCGACGCTGAACGTGGTGCGGTCCAGCGGCGACCACACGAGGCCGGCGTTCCAAGCCTCGGAGGTTTCCGGCGCGAGGTCCGGGTTGGCGAGGATCTGGCTGTTGACGGTCGGACGGCCCGAGCGGTTGCCGCACCAGTTCGTGAAGAACTCGCTGCCCGACGCGCAGGGCAGGGTGAACGAGGCCGCGGTGGTGCCGCTGCCGGCCTGGGCCAGCGAGGGGGCGCGGAAGCCGGTGTTCCATCCGCCACGGAAGGCCAGCGATGCCGTCGGGCGGAAGCGCAGGCCCACCGACGGGTTGAAGTCGCCGCCGAAGTCCGAGTAGTGGTCGTAGCGGCCGGCGACGCGCACGTCGAACGAGTCGGTGAAGGGCAGCAGCGACTCGACGAACACCGCCGAGGCGTCCCGTTCGCCGCGCGCGGACTTCGAGCCGAAGCCGAAGACGCCGGGCTGGCCGGTGAGTCGATTCACTTCGGCGAGCGGCGAGGGCCGGTCGGCGATCTTCTCGCGCCGGCCCTCGACCCCCAGGGCCCAGGCGATGGCGCGATCGCCGATGGCGCCGGCCGTGCCGTTGAGCTTGAGGTCGGCCGAGACGCTGCTCGACTCGCCATTGCGCGGCACCGCGTCGCGCACCAGCGCGAGCACGCGGGCGTCCTGCGCGGCCTGGCCGCCGAAGGGGTTGTACCAGAGGCCGCCGGCGACCGGGGTGCAGCTCGGCGTGCCGGTGGGGAGCGCGCCGATGGAGCCGTCCGGCAGCAGTCGTCCACACAGCGCCGCGAGCGTGCGGGCGCGGTTGTAGATGCCGCCGCTGGCCACCTGCTCGGACTCGCTGCGGCCGTAGCCGACGCTGCCTTCCCAGCCCCAGTCGGCGCCGAGTTCGCCGCGCAGGCCGGCGAGGGCGCGCCAGCTCTTGGTCTCGACGTCGATCTGGCGCTCGTCGGGGAAGCGGCCCCAGCCCGCGATGTCCTGCGTGGGGCCGAGGCCGGCGGCGAGCATGCGCGCGCGCAGCTCGGCCGGGAAGTTCGGATGGCTCGCGTCGATGGGCGCCTGCGACCACGGCGCCGGGGCGCTGGTGGCGAAGCTCTCGCTGCGCTGCGCCTGCAGTTCGCCGAAGAACTCCAGCGTCTCGCCGAAGCGGGCCGTCAGGGTGCCGTAGGCGCCGAGCTGGTCGAGGTCGGGGTTGAAGGCGGTGAAGTCGCTGCGGTCCAGGGCGCAGTAGGCGCCGAGGCCGCCCAGCGGGAAGCCCGGCCGCCCGTCGAAGCGCTGCGAGGGCGGACAGCTGGCCTCGACGAAGTCGTCGCGGCTGAAGCTGCCCCAGTTGAAGCTCGGGAAGATGCCCTGCTGCGACGGCACGCGTTCGTCGCGCGTCAGGGCGCGGTCCCGGTTGTAGAAGCCGTTGCGGCGGTAGGCATCGACCACGACAAGGCCTTCGACGCTGTCGGTCGCGAAGCCCGCGAGCAGGTTGGCGCTGTACTTCGATTCGTCGGTGTCGGCGCTGGAGTCGCCGATGCTGGCCGACGTGCGGATGCCGTCGTAGCTCCGGCGCATGATGATGTTGATGACGCCGGCGACGGCATCGGCGCCGTAGACGGCCGAGGCGCCGGCGGACAGCACTTCGATGCGCTCGATCGCCGCCATCGGGATGGCGTTGATGTCGACGAAGTTCTCCGAGCGCACGCCGTTCGAGAACGACGCGACGGCGATCCGGCGCCCGTTGACGAGCGTGAGGGTCGAACCGGCGCCGAGGCCGCGCAGCGAGGCGCCGGCCATGCCGGCCGGGGAGTCGGCCTGCTGCGCGCCGGACGTGGCGGTGCTGAAGTTGCCGGTGCCGCCGCCGGTCTCGCTGATCAGCTTCAGCACGTCACCGACGGACAGCAGTCCGAGCTTCTCGATCTGGGCGGCATCGATGACCTGCACGGGCTGCGCCTCGGCGAGGTCCACCCCGCGGAGGTTCGAGCCGGTGACCTGCACGGCATCGAGGGTGTCGGTGTCTTCGTCCGCCGGCTTGGCCGGGGCCTGGGCAAGGGCGGACGCGGAGAGCAGGAGCGCGATGGCCGCGCTCAGGGGCTTGGTGGACAGCATGGCGGTTTCCTCAGGGTCGACGGACGACCGCGCCACGGGCGCCGTCGTCAGGGTCTGGTCGTGGGGCGCGGGTGGCCCCGATGCACGGCGCCGCCGTCGAGCGACGGCAACGCGAACGCAACCCCGCTTCGTGCCGTTGCGGCACGACGGGGCTCAGCCGGGGGGATCTACTCGTCCCACCACTCGCTGAGATAGAACGTCCGGGCGATGTGCCGGATATGGTTGCGGGGCTTCGGCATGGCCCCTTCATACGTCGTTCACTTTTTCGCCGTCAAGTGCCGGGCGCGAAAAACCTGCTAAGAAACGCCTCCCCGTCGGCCCGGAGCCCCCCTGCATGAGCGTTTCCCTGTGCCGCCCACTCTTGGCGGCCCTCGCGGCCGGCTTCGCCGCCCTCGCCTCCGCCGCGCCGGCGCCAACGCGCGACCTGGTGCTCGCCGGCGGCAGCTTGGCGATCTGTTCCGATCTCGCCCCTCGCGCCTGCATCGCGCCACCCTCGGGCGCCGGGCGGGCCCCCGCGCGCTTCCGCTTGGACGACGAGGGCATCGCGCGCGCCCTTCAGGCGCCGCTGTGGACCCACGCGGGCGCGCCCGATGCAGCCCTGCGCGAACGCTGGCTGGAGGCCGCCCGGGGGAGCACGCGGGGCGAGGTGCTCGAGGCGGCGGCGATGGAGGACGCGCTCGCCGCGACGTGCCTGGCCGAGCGATGCGATGACACCGATCCGGCCCGGCCATGGTCGGTGCTGCTCGACGCCGAGCGCGCCGCGGTGCTGGCCGCCCTGGAAGTGCCCGCGCTCGACGGACAGGGCCAGCGCCCGCGCGAACGCGCCTTGCCCGAGGCGAGCCGCGACGGCGGCGGCGTCGAGGTGTTGCGGGCCTTCGTCGACGCGGCGCAGGCGCGGACGATGGGGCGGCCGAAGATCGCCGTCGTGACCGCCTCGGCCTTCGATCCGATGGACCCCGTGGACTTCTATCTCGACGTCTTCCGCAGGCTCGGGGCGGATGCCGTGTGGTGGCCGGTGGATGGCGCCGCTGCGGAGGCGCGCTTCGAGCGCGGCGACTGCACGGCGCTGCCCGCGCTGCGCGTCCAGCGCCTGAAGCTCGCCAACCGGGAGGCCGTGTACCCCGACCTCGCGCGCTACCAGGAGGACCATTGCGCCTCGCAGCCCGCGATCCTGCTGCAGGTGCAGGGCGTGTTCTTCGCCGGCGGCGACCAATGGAGGCATCGGCAGGCGTTCTTCCAATCCGACGGACGACCCAACGCGTGGTGGCGTGAGTTGCAGCAGGCGCACGCCGCGGGGCATGTCGTCGTGGGCGGGACGAGCGCGGGCGCGGCCGTGCAGAGCGCGTCCTGGATGCTGGGCAACGGGGACGTGACGGCGGCCGTGGCCCGTTCCGCGCGCATCGCGCCGCCGCCGGAGCCCGGCTGCGCCCGCGGAGGACGCTGTGGCGCCGTTCCCGAGGACGCCCTGACCCTGTGGCCCGACGGCGGCCTGCGGTTCGCGGACGATGCGATCGTCGACACCCATTTCTCGGAGCGTGCGCGGGAGCTTCGCCTGCTGATGGCGATGCAGGCCGCCGATGCGCGTTGGGGCTATGGCGCGGATGAAACCTCGGCCCTCCGGGTGCGCGAGATGGACGGTCGGCGAGAGATCGACGCGCTCGGCGCGGCGGGTGGATGGGTGTTCCGCCGTGACGCGGGGATGCGCGACGAGGTCGAGGCCTGGTACCTCGCACCCGGCGCGCGGCTCGTGGTGGAGCAGGGGCTGCCGGCCGGTCGTGACGGTGCCGATGCCCACGGCGAGCGCGTCCGGCTCGTGATCGAGTCCGGCACCGCGCCAGCGAAGCGCCGCCGGCTGCCGCGCCTGCACTCGGCGTTCGAATCGGGGGCCCTTCGCCATCTCGCGCAGCGGCTCGCTTGGCGCTGTGGGCGCGTCGAGGCGCTTCCGGCGTCCCCGGGCAGGGCCGAACTCACCTGTGCCGAGGGCGCCCGGGGCTGGGCTGCCGGCAACGGCATGCACGGCATCGGGCCGCTGCGGTTGCGCTTCGTCCGCGCCGGTGGGAGTCCACCGCCTGGTCGGCCCGCACGTGCCCGTCGCGATCTACCATCGCCGCATCCGCCGCGATGACGTGCTGCAGCGGATGCTCCGACCTGCCGCCTTCCGCCTTCCGCCGTCCATGCCGCTGCCCACCGCCGATTTCCGAAGCGACACCGTCACCCGTCCGACGCCCGCGATGCGCGCGGCCATGCTTGATGCCGAGGTCGGCGACGATGTCTACGGCGATGATCCGACGGTCAACGCACTGCAGGAACGCCTCGCGCGCGACCTCGGCTTCGAGGCCGCACTGTTCGTGGCAAGCGGCACGCAGAGCAACCTCATCGCGCTGATGGCGCACTGCCAGCGCGGCGACGAATACCTCGTTGGCGCCGATGCCCACACTTACAAGTACGAAGGCGGCGGCGCCGCCGTGCTCGGCTCGATCCAGCCCCAGCCGATCCCGCAGGCGCCCGACGGCACGCTGCCGCTTGATGCCGTGCGTGCCGCCTCAAGCCCGACGATCCGCACTTCGCGCGCAGCCGCGTGCTCTGCCTCGAGAACACTTGGCATGGACGCCCGCTGCCGTTGGCCTACGCGCCCGACGCCCGTGCCCTGTGCGACGAGCACGGCCTTGCCCTGCACCTCGACGGCGCGCGCCTGTTCAACGCGGCCGTCGCGCAGGGCGTGCCGGTCGCGACGTTGGTCGCGCCGTTCCACAGCGTCTCGGTCTGCCTGTCGAAGGGCCTCGGCGCGCCGGTCGGCTCCGTGCTGCTCGGCAGCGCCGAGCTCATCGCGCGCGGCAAGCGGCTGAAGAAGCTGCTCGGCGGCGGCTGGCGGCAGGCCGGGATGCTGGCCGCCGCGGCGCTGCACGCGCTCGACCATCATGTCGAACGCCTCGCCGACGACCATCGGCGGGCGCGCGAGCTTGCCGCGGGCTTGTCGGCGATTCCCGGCCTTACCGTCGAGACGCCGCGGACCAACCTGGTGTTCGTCACCGTGCCTGAGGCTGCGCTGCCGCGGCTGCGCGCGACGCTGCACGAGCACGGCCTCCTCGCCAGCGTCGGCGGCCCGCGCCTGCGCTTGGCCACGCACCTCAACATCGACGATGCCGCCATTGCCCGCGGCATCGCGGCCTTCGCGGAGGCGCTACGCTGACCGCGGATCCCCCCGATCAGGGGCTGGCGAGGAGCCGCGCGATCGCCGCGTGCACGTCAGATTCCGTAGGCCAAGCACCACCACCGCCCAGCACCTCGACGCGCGGTGACCACGGCCGCGAGCGCGCGGGATCGGTGGGTCCGAAGATGGCCACGCCGCGGGCCCCCGCGGCGGCGGCGAGATGCCCCGGGCCGCAATCGGGGGCGATGACGACGCGGGCCTTCGCCGCGAGCACGCCCAAGGCGACGAGGTCCAGGCCCCCGAGCGTTTCCGCACCGGGCGCGGCCGTCGCGAACGCCGCCGCCTCACCGGGGCCTGGCGCCATGACCACGCGCAGGCCCGCGGCCCACAGTACCGGCATGAGACGCGCCATGCTGGGCCAGTCCTTGGTGGCCCCGCCATGCCCGCCGCCGGCGCGCGGCACCAGCAGGGCGTAAGGCCGCGCATCGCCCAGCGCGGCCTGCGCGCGCGCATGGGCCGCGTCGATGCGGACGTTGTCGGCGCGCGGTCCCGGCCACGTCGGCGTCCATGCGGCCATCGAGACATCGACAGGCGCGTCGGCAACGCGGGCGAGGTGGGCATAGTCCTCGACCAGATGACCACCGGGCAGCCGGCCGGCGCTGCGCGCAAGCAGCAGGCGTCGGCCGTCTTTCGCGAAGCCGATCGGCGCGAGGCCCGCCAGCCGGGCTTCGAGTGCACTGCTGAAGCTGTGAGTCAGCAGCAGGATCCGCCGCGTGCCGGCGTCTTGCGCGGTAGCGCGAAGGACGCCGACGCGGGCCCGCAGCCCGCGCGGGTAGGGACGCGCCGCCAATCCGGCGGCGGCGAGCAGGGGCACGGCCCACGACGGGCCCAGCGCCAGTAACGCGCCCCGCGTGGCCAGCGCCTGCAGCGCCGGCAAGGCGCAGACGGCATCGCCGACGTAGTTCGGCAGGCGGACCAGCAGGCCGGTGGCCAAGGCCATCGCGACGCCGCTCAGGCCGCGAGCCCGTAGCTTCGCAGCAGCGCGTTCGGGTCGGGCTCGCGGCCGCGGAAGGCGATGAAGCTTTCGAGTGCCGGTCGTGAACCGCCGACCGCGAGGATCTCGCGGCGGTAGCGCGCGCCGGTGGCGGCGTCGAACACGCTGCCCGCGGCGGCCGCGGCTTCCTCGAAGGCGCCGAAGGCATCGGCGCTCAAGACCTCGGCCCACAGGTAGCTGTAGTAGCCCGCGGCGTAGCCGCCCGCGAAGATGTGCGTGAACGCGTGCGGGAAGCGGTGCCAAGCCGGCGGCGTGATCACGCTCACTTCGGCGCGCACTTCCTCGAGCAATTCAAGCGTGCGCGGCCCTTTCGCCGGGTCGTACTCGAGGTGCAGGCGGAAGTCGTACAGCGCGAACTCCAGCTGGCGCACCAGGAACAGGCCGGCGTGGTAATGCCGCGCCGCGGTCATCTTCGCGAACAGGTCGTCGGGGAGCGGATCGCCGGTCTGCCAGTGGCGCGCGAAGCGGTCGAGGGCTTCGCGCTTCCACGCGAAGTTCTCCATGAACTGGCTGGGCAGCTCGACGGCATCCCACTCGACGCCGTTGAGGCCCGACACCGCCGGCCAACCGATCTCGGTGAGCAGGTGGTGCAGGCCGTGGCCGAACTCGTGGAACAGGGTGATGACGTCGTCGTGGGTGAGCAGGCTGGGGCGGCCTTCGACGGGCGGTGCGGCATTGCAGGTGAGGTAGGCCACCGGGATCTGGCCGGTGAGGCCGAGCCGCGTGCGGCACACGTCCATCCAGGCGCCGCCGCGCTTGCCCTCGCGCGCGTAGTGGTCGAAGTAGACGCCGGCGCGTACCGTGCCGTCGGCGTCGAGCACGTCGAAGTACTGCACGTCGTCGTGCCAGGTCGCGACATCATGGCGCTCGCGGAAATGCACGCCGAACACGTCGGTGGCGATGTCGAGCACGCCCTTGAGCACGCCGGGCAGCGCGAAGTAGGGCTTGATCTGCTCCTCCTCGAACGCGTAGCGCGCGACGCGCCGCTTCTCGCTGGCCCAGCCGACGTCCCAGGGCTGCAGGTCGTGGAGGCCCAGCTCGCTCGCGGCGAAGGCCCGCAGCTCCTCCAGCTCCCGCTGCGCGACCGGCCGCGCCTTGGCGGCGAGCTCGCGCAGGAAGGCGAGCACGCGCTCGGGCGTGCCGGCCATCTTGTCCTCGAGGGATTCGTGCGCGGCGCTCGGGAAACCGAGCAGCTGCGCGGACTCGTGCCGCAGCGCGAGGATCCTGGCGATGCGTTCCGAATTGTCGAACGTACCGGCCTGCGGCCCCTGGTCGGAGGCGCGCGTGTTGTAGGCGGTGTACACGGCCGCGCGCAGCGCGCGGTCGTCGGCGTGGGCCAGGATCGCCTGCACCACCGGCCCCTTCAGCGTGGCG
>JAJTHD010000150.1 GCA_021297925.1 Lysobacteraceae bacterium | reverse complement strand
GGTCTGGATGCCCAGCGCGTGGCAGGCGCGCATCACGCGGAGCGCGATTTCGCCGCGGTTGGCGATGACGACTTTCTTGAGCATGGCGCCGGCCTCAGCCGATCACGAACATGGGTTCGTCGAACTCGATCGGCTGGCCGCTCTTCACGAGGATGGCGCGCACCGTGCCGCTGACATCGGCCTCGATCGGGTTGAACATCTTCATCGCCTCGATGATGCCCAGCGTGTCGCCGGCCTTGACGGTCTGGCCCACCTTGACGAAGGGGGCGGCGTCGGGGCTCGGGCTGGCATAGAAGGTGCCCACCATCGGCGCGCGGATGGTGTGGCCGTCGGGCACGTCCTTCGGCGCCTTGCCATGCGATTCGCTGCTGTGCTCGGCGGCCGGGGCCTTGCCCGGGGCGGAGGCGGCGTGCACCACCGGGGCCGGGGCGTGCTCGGCGGGCGCTGCATGAATCACCTGGGGCATCGGCGCAGCGCGGCTGGCGCGCGACAGGCGGACGGACTCCTCGCCTTCCTTGATTTCGATCTCGGTGAGGTTGGACTTCTCGAGCAGGTCGATCAGTGCCTTGATTTTGCGGAGGTCCATGGACGGTCTCGCGGGCGGTGAAGGGTGGGAAGGGGGCGGGCGGCGGACGGGTGGGGTTCAGCGCGACGGCGCGGCGTCGAGCCGGGCGATCGCCGCCTCGAGGGCCAGCGCGTAGCTGAGCGCGCCGAAGCCGCAGACCACGCCGACGGCCAGGTCGGAGAGGTAACTGTGGTGCCGGAAGGGCTCGCGGGCGTGGGGGTTGCTCAGGTGCACCTCGATGAAGGGGGTGCGCACCGCCGCGAAGGCGTCGCGCAGGGCCACCGAGGTGTGGGTGAAGGCCGCCGGGTTGATCAGCACGAGGGCGGTGCCGTCGGCCCGGGTGGCCTGCACCCGATCGACGAGCGCATGCTCGGCATTGCTCTGGAAGGCGGTGAGCGCGTGGCCCGCGGCGGCGGCCCTTGCGGCCAGGCGGGCGTCGATGTCGACCAGCGTGTCATGGCCGTAGACCTCCGGCTCGCGGGTGCCGAGCAGGTTGAGGTTGGGGCCGTGCAGGACGAGGATCGAGGCCATGACGCGGGAGCGGGCCGGGAGGGCGAGGTGCACAGCCTGCCCTCCTTGGAGTCTTCTGTCTAGGGTTTCGAGGGGAGATCCCCGGAGATCGCAGCCGTTTGAATTTTGTTACGGCGCGCGGCCCCGGTGCCCGTCCACCCAATCGTTGATCGCCGCCGCGTCCGGGAACGGGCTCAGGTGCTGCGCCACGAGGCGCCCCTGCGGGTCGATCAGCACCGTGTAGGGGAGCACGCCCCGGGCGTTGCCCAGGCGCACCGAGCTGTCGGTGCGCGAGTTCGGCTCGGCGAAGATCGGGAAGGCCACCGGCACGCGGGCGAGGAAGGCGCGGGCGTCCGCCGCGTCCTCCAACGCGATGCCGATGACCTGCACGCCGTCCGGTCCCTGCGCGCGGTGGTAGGCGTCCAGTACCGGCATCTCGGCGACGCAGGGTGGGCACCAGCTCGCCCAGAAGTTGATCAGCCGCCAGCGGCCCTCGCCGGGCAGGGGCTGGTTCGCGCCATCGAGCGTCGTGCCCAGCAGGGGCTCCGCGGACTCTCCGAGCGCGACCACCGCCAGGCCCGGGGGCGGGGGCGGGGTGCGCGCCGCCTCGAACCGGTCGCGCAGCCAGAGGCCCAGCGCCGCGCTGCCGATCGCGAAGGCGCCGACCAGCGCCCACTGCAGCGCGGGCTTCAAGGCTGCGCCTCGCGGCGCGCGTTGATGATGGCCTGGACGACGATCCCGGGCGTCAGCAGGTTCGGCAGGATCTCCGGCTCGCCGCCACCGGCGGGATAGACCGCGTAGAACGGCACGCCGACCGCCCCGTGCTGCTGGAGGTAGGCGGTGATGGCGGGATCGACGTCGGTCCAGTCACCCTTGAGGTACGCCGCGTCCGCGTCCTCCAGCGCGGCGCGGACGTCGTCAGTCGCCAGCGCCGTGCGCTCGTTCGCCTTGCAGGTCACGCACCAGTCGGCGGTCATGTTCACGAACACGACGCGCCCTTCCGCGCGCAGCGCGGCGAGGGCCTCGGCCGAATAGGGAACGCTGCCGTCGGCGGCGGGTCGCCCCGGCACCTGCGTGGAACGGCCATCGCCCGTGGTTTCGGCAGCGCGTTCGCGCGCCGAGGGCAGCTGCTGCAGTGGCCACAGGGCCGCGACGCCGATCGCCGCCAGCGCGAGGGCGAACGCGCGCAGCGCAACGCCCTTGAAGCGCGCCCGCTCCCACGCCCACAGGCCGAGGGCCAGCAGCACGGCGCCGCCCAGCACCCAGCCCACCGCATCGGCACCGCGCTGCTTGGCCAGCACCCACACCAGCCAGACGGCCGTCAGGTACATCGGGAAGGCCAGCAATGCCTTCAACGTGTCCATCCACGCGCCCGGCTTCGGCAGGCGCCGCGCCAGGCCCGGCACGAAGCCGATGGCCAGGAAGGGCAGGGCGAGGCCCACGCCCAGCGCCACGAACACGCCGATGGCGACGGGCGGCGACGCCGCGAACGCATACGCCAGCGCCGCGCCCATGAACGGGGCGGTGCACGGTGCGGCGACCACCACGGCGAGCACGCCGGTGAAGAAATCGCCGGCCGCGCCCGACTTCTGCGTGAGCGATCCGCCGACGTTGGCCAGCCCGCCGCCGAGGTTGAAGACGCCGGAGAGCGACAGCCCCACCGCGAACATCAGCAGGGCGAGGCCCCCGACGATGGCCGGCTGCTGCAGCTGGAAGCCCCAGCCCAGCGCCAGCCCGGCCTCGCGAAGGGCCAGCGCGCCGGCACCCAGCGCCGCGAAGCTGAGCACCACGCCGGCCGTGTACCAGAGGGCGTGCGCCCGGGCCTTGGCCGGGCTTTCGCCGCTGCCGGCGAGGCCCAGTGCCTTCAGCGAGAGGATGGGCAGCACGCAGGGCATCAGGTTGAGGATCAGGCCGCCGGCCAGCGCGAGGGCCAGCGCCGCCAGGAGGCCGGGGCGCCCGGTGCCGTCCGACGGTCCGGACGAGGCCGGCAGGGCGACGTCGATCGCGCGGCGCAGCGGCGGGTAGCAGACGCCGTTCTCCTGGCAGCCCATGAAGCCGACCTGCAGCCGCAGGGTCGTGGCCTCGCCCGCCGGACGGCGGACCGACAGCGGCACCAGCGCCTCGCCGAAGTACACCGCCTGTTCGCCGAAGTACGGGTCGGCGTGGACCTTCGCCTCCGGCCATGCGCCCACCGTCACCGCCGCGTCCGGCGGCGCCGACGCGGCGAACGTGGTCTTGTCGCGGTAGAGGTAGTAGCCCGGCGCGATGGTGAAGCGCACCACGATGCGATCGGCGCCGTCGGCCACGGCCTCGACGCGGTAGGCCTCGGTGTCCGGAAGCGGCAGGCCCGCCGTGCCGGTGACCGTGGGAGCGCCCAGCAGGGTGCTGCCGCGCGGTCCGCTGCCGAGGAGGCCCGCCGCTGGAGGGAGGGCCGCGGCCGCGCCGGCGGGAAGTGCGAGGGTGACCTCGCGGCGGTGCGGCGGGTAGCAGATGCCGAGGTCGGCGCAGCCCTGGATCTCGACGCGCAGGCGCACCTCGGTCGCCGCCGGGTCGGCGGACAGCGGGAGCGTGGCGGCGAGCGAGCCGCGGTAGGTCTCGACGTCGCCGAAGAAGGGGTCGTTGTGGCGGTCGCCGGGTGGTATCGCCAGCGGTCCGGCGGCCGTGCCGCCGGCCAGCACCTCGACCTTGGTGCGATGCCGGTACAGGTAGTAGCCGTCCGCGATGGCCCAGCGCAGGCTCACCGCGTCGCGGTCGATGGCCTCGGCCTGCAGCGCGAAGGCCTCGTCGACCGGCAGCAGGTCGGCCTGCGGTTCGGCCGCGCGGGCCGGCGGCAGCCAGAAGGTCGCGACGAGCGCAGCGAGCGCAGCGAGCGCAGCGAGGGCGGGAAGCAGGCGGAAGCGCATGGGACCGGGGCATTCGCGGGAAGTCGCGCATTATCACCGCCCCGGCCGGAACGGGCGTCACGCCCGCGTCGCCCCGGCTCCACCGCGGCGTAACGCGCCGGTCGCCAGCATCGGCGCTCCCCCAACCCACCAGGAGCCCCCATGTTCGGGAAACTCGCCGCCGAAGCCCTCGGCATCAGCGACATCGGCATCATCGTCCCGCCCTCCGACTTCCACAAAGTGGACGCGGACGACTACCTGTTCCACGAGGACGGCGAGCGCATCTTCTTCCTCATCAAGTCGAAGAAGGACGAGTACTGCTTCACCAACCAGGCGCTGATCCATGTCGACGGCGATTCCGCCGTCTCGTCCAAGCGCATGGTCAAGCGCTACGAGTACGCCAGCAACCGCGTGGGCTACTGCGCCATCGAGACCGCCGGCAACCTCGACATGGACGTGGAGCTGAAGTTCTCGCTGGGCGAGGCGGGCTTCAGCATCGACGTCAAGAAGAGCTTCATCGAGCAGGTGAAGGACATCTACAAGGCGCTGATCGCGATCGGCAAGCAGCAGTCGCGCGACGCCATCGCCCGCGACAACGCCGTGCGCACCCTCGAGGCCATGGGCGGCATGCTCAAGCTCGGCAACCTGCAGGGCGAGGCGGCCGTCGTGGCGCACTTCAACGCCGTGCTGGACAACCTCAACGCGGCGATGCTCGACCGCCACACCACGCGCGACTTCAGCAAGGTCTTCGAGAAGTACATCCACAACGGGGAGGTGCCGCCCAAGGCCCCGTGACCCCGGACGGCGCGCCCGGCTCCTCTCCGGGCGCGCTCCCGTGGATCAGTCCGCGGCCGCTTCGACGTGGTCGCGGACGAAGCGGTCGAACAAGCGCACGCCGTAGCCGGTGGCGCCCACCGGCACCGTTGGCATCGGCAGGTCGTCCCGCCATGCCATCGAGGCCATGTCGATGTGGGCCCAGCGCACGGCGGGGTCCACCCACGCGCCGATGAAATGCGCGCCGAGGCCGGCGCCCGCCCGGCCGCCGCTCCCCACGTTCCGCAGGTCGGCGATCGGCGACTCGAGGTCCTTGGCATAGCTCGGGTGCAGCGGCAGGCGCCACAGCTCCTCGCCGCTGGCCGTGCCGGCGGCCACCAGGTCGGCCACCAGCGCGTCGTCGCGCGAGAACAGGCCGCCGTACTCGTCGCCCAGCGCCGTGACCTGCGAACCCGTCAGCGTGGCGATGT
>JAJTHD010000073.1 GCA_021297925.1 Lysobacteraceae bacterium | reverse complement strand
TGTCGCGTGGTGGGGCGTGCATCAAGCTTCGCCGCACGGCGTCGCACCGGGCGCCATCACCTCGCCTGCCGAGGCCGGCGCGCCGTCAACGGAGGCACGGCCAACGTCGGCCGAGCCTGTTGCCGACGCCATTGCGCCGGCACCGAGCCCCATCACCATGCCCCCTGCGGGCTTGCCCCTGCCAGACGTCCGCCGGCAGTTGGAACGCGCCGCGCGCGAGGGCCATGCCGGCGCCGCCTGCCGCATTGCGGTCGAGACGATGCGCTGCCTGTGGGCCAAGAGGATGAGTCAGGGCTCGGGCGATCTTGCACGCCCCTCGGCCCGCACCAGCACGCCTTCGCCTTTTGACGTCGTTTGGATTGTCGAATCAGGGGCGAGCAGCGAGGCCGTTCGTCAAGCGCTGTCACCCTACGCCGAACGCGCCGCCCGCTGCGGCTCGATCACGCCGGCACAGATCGGCGAAGCCCTGCGCTTCCTCCGTGGCAGCGCGCTGGCCGGCGTGCGCGATGCCCAGCGGATGTACGGTCTTGGCGAGCCGTGGTGGCTCACGGCCCCCGGTGCGATGGCGCATCCCGCCTTCGACGCTTGGCTGCAGGAGGCGCCGGCGGTGCTGGCGGCGATGCTCGCGTCCGGCGACCCGCTGGCGCCGGGCCTGCTCGCCTCCGCGTACGGCGGGGAGACGTGGACCTCCGCCGCGTTTCCCCTCGACCGTGAACGCGCCGCCACCTACGCGCTACTGGCCGAACGCATCGCACCGCCAAGCGGCAGCCCTTCGCGCGTGTCGACGTACCTCGCGCCGCTGTCGACCGAGGCCCGCGACCGGGCGAAGGCGGAAGCGGATCGGATCTTCGGAACGCTGTACGGCGGGCGCCTCCAACCGGACGCCCGGGCGGCGCCGCTGGCGATCTTCGTCGCGCTGGCCGACAGCATGGACACCGGCGGCGCCCGGGAACGCGGCAGCGGCCGCGCACCGTGCGGCCCGGTCGACATCCCCCCACCACGACGCTAAGCTGCGCCACCCTTCGGGGAGTAGCCCTGCCGGTTCGCCGGCACCGCGCGTCAACATGCTTGGCCTGCACCGGCCATGGCGCGCGACCTACGCCACGGCGATGCCGTGCGGCAGCGGGCAAGACCGGAGACCCCACGGGCGCCTGTGACCGGGCCGCCTGCGTGGTCTTCGTTGTCTTCCGCCTTGGTGCCCGGTCGAATGGAGCCCTGATGGACGCCCTCGCCGTTTCCACTGCCGCCGTCGCGATCGCCGAGATCGGCGACAAGACCATGCTGCTCGCGCTGATCCTCGCGGCGCGCTATCGCCAGCCCTGGGCGATCGTCGCCGGCATCGCCGTGGCCACGCTCGCCAACCACGCCCTCGCCGGCTGGGCCGGAGCCTGGGTGGCCTCGCTGGTTTCGCCCGACGTGCTCAAGTGGGGTGTCGTCGCCTGCTTCGCCGCCGTCGCCGCGTGGACGCTGATCCCCGACAAAATGGACGAGGACGAAGCCCCCAAGCCCTCGCGCTTCGGCGCCTTCCTCGCCACGACGGCTGCCTTCTTCATCGTCGAGATCGGCGACAAAACGCAGATCGCCACGATCGTGCTGGCCGCCAAGTACCAGCCGCTCTGGGCAGTCGTGGCTGGCACGAGCCTCGGCATGCTGCTGGCCAACGGCCCCGTCGTGCTGCTGGGCCACCGCTATTCGGACCGCCTGCCGCTGACGGCGGCGCGCTGGGCCGCCGCGGCGCTGTTCGCCGTCCTGGCGGTGTGGGTCGCGGTGAAGGGACTGGGCGGCTGATGTCGGCGCTCATCGTCCCTGTCGACCCTAGCGTGCTGATCTGTCCTGGCTTAGCGTTCGGATTGCTCCTCCCATCGAAGGAACGATGAAGCGCACTCGCCTTTGGATTTCGATTGTCTTGCTGTCCGCGCTTCTGGTGAGCGCCGTCGTCATGTGGTCGCCGGGTGTTTCCCAAGAAGCGCCCCCGATCCAAACGACAGCGCAGTCACAGGCGACAACGGCCTCGGTAGATGGGACATCGGGCCCCGCCATTGCCCGCGCTGGAGAAAGTCCCCCGGCACGTAGCAAGGCCGAGCGAGCGACTTACTTTCCACTGGGTGCGGATCCCGCAACGGTTATTGCCGATCTGGCTCCAAAGGCCCAGGCCGGGGACATGGCGGCCGCTTGCAGAGTCGCGCTGGAGCGGCTCGCGTGCGAGCAGGTCATTCGTCGCGGCCGAGAGATGTTGGAGCAGTTGCTCACGGTCGAGCAACAAGCGCTCGCCCGCGCACGAAGCGCTGGAACGCCCGAAATGGGCCGACTGCTGGCACAACGTGCCGATCGATTGGCCACACTGCAGGTTCGCCTCCTTGAACGTCAGCGCGCTTGCTCCAACGTACCGGAGGCCAATCGTTCCGAAGGCGTCGACTGGCTCCGGCAATCGGCGCTGGCTGGCCATTCCGAATCCATCCTTCGTTATGCCTCGGGACAATCGCTCGGCATCATCGAGGGCTTAGAGGTCGAGGAAGCACGGCGTTTCGACTTCATGGGCCATCCGGGCTTCGCCGCGTGGCAACGTGAAGCCCCATCCCTCCTGCACCGGATGCTTGCCGAAGGTCGCCCCGAGGCGGCGTTCTTCCTAGCGCTGGCCTACAGCGACGACGCCACCCCGCTAAACGGACTGATCCGCGACGACCCGGTCGAAGCGGCGGCAATGCGCTTGGTGCTCAGTGATTTCAGGCCGGGGCCGCCGTCCTCCGACCCCCTACGAGGCCTCGACGGGCGTCAGCGGCAGATTGCGATCGCCCGGCACGCCGCGCTCCGCGAGACCATGTCGGGACGCACGATGA
>JAJTHD010000294.1 GCA_021297925.1 Lysobacteraceae bacterium | reverse complement strand
TGAAGCGGGCCGCGGCTTCGCGGTCGTGGCCGACGAAGTGCAGCGACTCGCCGAACGCGCCTCGAACGCCACCAAGCGCATCGAGACGCTGGTGGCCACCATCCAGAGCGACACCAACGAAGCGGTGAGCTCGATGGAGCAGACCACCGCCGAAGTGGTCGCCGGTGCCCGCCTCGCCGAGGACGCCGGCCTTGCGCTGGTCGAGATCGAGAAGGTGTCGAACGACCTCGCCGGACTCATCGAAGGCATCTCGCAGGCGTCGCGCCAGCAGTCCGCCGCCGCGACGAACATCACCGCGACGATGACCGTCATCCAGGAGATCACCACGCAGACCTCGCAGGGTGCGAGCCAGACGGCCGAGTCGATCGGCAACCTGGCCCAGCTCGCCGCCGACCTGCGCCGCTCCGTCGCCGACTTCAAGCTGCCCGATTGACGCGCCGCCGCGGCTCCGGCCGCGGCACGAGTTTGACGCGGCCAGGGACGGCGGCCGAACGAGGAAAGAGAGCGCACGATGCGTCTGCAAGACCAGAACGACTACACCACGCTGACCTGGGTCAAGCCGGAGATCGACGAGACCCTCAAGCTGGCCCGGGAGGCCCTCGAGGCCTATGTCGAGGGCGGCCAGGACCCGGCCCAGCTCGTCCTTTGCGCCAACGGCCTCGACCAGGTGCATGGCGCGCTGCGCATGGTCGAGCTGTATGGCGCGGCGATGGTGGCCGAGGAAATGCACGCTCTCGCCAAGTCGCTGGTCGCCGGCGGCATCAGGGACCGCGATGCGGCCTTCACCGCGCTGATGCGTGGCATCGTCCAACTGCCCGACTACCTTGAGCGCCTGCAGACCGGTTTCCGCGACATCCCCCTCGTGCTGTTGCCCCTGCTGAACGACCTGCGCGGGGCGCGGGGCGAGAAGAGCGTCGCCGAATCGATGCTGTTCGCCCCCAACCTCGGGGTGGAGCTGCCGCCCGTTGCGCGCGGTCCGTCGGTGCCGCTGCCCCCCGAACAGGTCAAGCGTCGTGCCGAGGTGGCCAGCCAGATCTTCCAGGGCTCCCTGCTGCGCTGGTTCAAGGACGGTGACCGGGCCGCCGCGCGCGACCTTGGCGATGTGTGCCAGCAGGTCGTCGAGTTCACCAGCGCCGAGTCGGCGCGTCGCCTGTTCTGGATCGCGTCGGCGCTGCTCGATGCCGCGGCGCGCGGCGTCTTCCCGGTGGAACGCACCCACCAGCAGGCCCTCGCCAAGGTCGAGCGCGAGATCAAGCGCCTCGCGAACGAAGGCGATGCCGCCTTCCGGATCCAGCCGCCGGTCGAGCTCACCCGCCAGCTGCTGTACTTCGCGGCCCACGCGCCCGAGACCTCCGGCCGCCTGGCCGACGTCGCCACGACCTTCGAACTCGCGAACTACATGCCCAGCGAGCGCGAGATGGAGCACGCGCGCAGCGCGATGGCCGGCCACAACCGCGCGCTGCTGGAGACCGTGACGAACGCGATCAAGGAGGACCTGATGCGCGTCAAGGACGCGCTCGACCTCCACATGCGCGCCCCCTCCGGCGTCGTCGCCGACTTGGATTCGCAGATCGAGACCCTCGACCGCGTGAAGGAGACGCTGGGCGTGCTGGGTCTCGGCGTGCCGCAGCGTGTCGTCCGCGACCAGCTTGCCACCATGAATGCCATCGCCGGGGGCCACCGCGCGCCGGACGAGTCGGCACTGCTCGACATCGCCGGTGCGCTGCTCTACGTCGAAGCCATGCTCGACGACCAGGTGGCCCGCCTCGGCGAAGGGGAAGCCGCCGCCGACGCCCCGAGGCCGCTGCTGCCGGCCGCGGAGGCGCGTGCCGTGCTGGACGTGGTCGCCCGCGAGGCGCTGTCGAACTTCGTCGCCGCCCGCGGTTGCTTCGTCGCCTTCGTCGAGACCCACTGGGACCACTCGCGCCTCCAGGAGGTCGCCCCGCTGCTCTCCGAGGTCGCCGGCGCCCTGCGCATCCTCGAGGTCCCCGCGGCGGTCGACCTTCTCACGGCGATCTCGCGCTACACGGTCGACGAGCTCGTCCAGCGGCGCCGCGTCCCGACCGGCCAGCAGCTCGACCGACTCGCGGACGCGCTCGCGTCCGTCGAGTACTTCCTCGAAGCCGTGCGCGATCGTCGCCCGAACCCCGAGCAGATCCTCAACATCGCCCGCGAGAGCCTCGCGGTGATCGGCTACTGGCCGCTGCCGGCGGCGCCGGTCCCGGCGCTCGCCGCACCGGGGCAGGCGGAGTCCTTGCCGGCCGGGGCGCCGGCCGCAGCGGCCGAACCGCTGGTGCCGGAGTCCCCGGTCGAGGCGGCGGTCACAGCGGCCGAACCGCTTCCCCCCGTGTCCCCGGTCGAGGCACCTGTCGAACCGGCCGAGCCGCCGGTCGCCGCAACCTCCGGGTCGGCTTCCGCGCCGGTTTCCCGTTCCGCCGTCGTCGGCGAGCGCCTGTCCGGTTTCGACACCGCGGCCAACGAGGACGTCGACACCGAGATCCAGGAGGTCTTCCTCGAGGAGTTCGCCGAGGAGATCGACAACCTCGCCCAGCTGGTGCCCGAGTGGGGCGCGAGGCTCGACCATGCCGACGCCCTGCGTCCGATCCGCCGTGTCTTCCACACGCTCAAGGGCAGTGGCCGGCTCGTCGGGGCCAATGAGCTCGGCGAGTTCAGCTGGAAGATCGAGAACATGCTCAACCGCGTGCTCGACGGCACGCGCCCCGCGTCCCCGGCGGTCCTCGCTCTCGTCGAGGCGGCGACGGCCCAGCTGCCGGACCTGCGCGCCTCCCTCGCCGGTGAAGAGCGCTATGGCGACCTCGAAGGACTGAAGGCGGTCGCCGACCGCATCGCGGCCGGCGAGGACGCGGTGTACGTGCCACCGGCCCCGGCCGCCCCCGAGGCGGTCGCTTCCGCGGTCGCCGAAGCCGCGGAGGCCATTCCTGCCCCGGTGTCCGACAGCCCCGGCGTGGAGCTCCCCGTCGACGCGTTGGCCGGCCTCGACGGGCCGCCGCGCCGCGCGGCCAGTGCTTGGACGCTCCGCCCCGAGTTCGAGTCGGTCCTCGACGCCGTGTCGTTCGCGCTGGACCCGGTGCTGCTTGAGATCCTGCGGCCCGAGGTCGAGGGTCACCTCGAGGTCGTCGATGCCTGGCTGGGCGCGGTCCGCGACCGGGGTCCGCAGCGCGTCGAGGATCGCCTCCTGCGCTCCGTGCACACGATGAACGGTGCCTTCGCGATGACCGAGGTCGCCGCGATCACCGGCGTCACCGCGCCGCTCGAGGGCTACCTCAAGCGCGCCATGGGTGCCCAGCACGTGCCGGGTGAGCATGAAGCCATGCTGGTCGAGCAGGCCACGTTTGCAGTCCGCCAGACCCTGGAGGCGCTCGCCGAGCCCGAGGCCAGACTCCCGCAGTTCCCGGCGCTCGCCGATGCCTTGCGTGCCGCGCGCGACGCGCTGCCGGAGGCGGGAGCGCCGATCATCCCCCACGACGATCTCTCGATCGTCCCGGTCGACCTCGGTGGCATCGACACGACGGAGATCCCGCGTTTCGATGCCCCGATCGAGACGCTCGAACCGTCGACGCCGGCGGAAACCCCGCTGCCGCTCGATGCGCTGGCCGATGCTCCGTTGGCCCCGACGCTGGATGTGCTGCCCGTCGAGGCGATGAACGACGAAGCGGCCGTTCCGACCGGGCCCCTGCTGCCGCCGGCTGACGACGCCGACGCCGAAGCCGCCTATGCCGGGCAACAGCGGGCCCTCGCCGAAGCCGCCGAACGCGAAGCCGCCGAACGCGAAGCCGCCGAACGCGAAGCCG
>JAJTHD010000260.1 GCA_021297925.1 Lysobacteraceae bacterium | reverse complement strand
CGCATCGAGGTCGCGTTCAACGGCGTGCTGCTCAACACCGACTTCATCGACAATTCGGCCGGCGTCGACACCTCGGATCACGAGGTCAACATCAAGATCCTGCTGGGCGGCGTCATGGCGCGCGGCGGGCTCACCCTCGAGCAGCGCAACGCGCTGCTGGCCGAGATGACCGACGAGGTCGGCGAGCTGGTCCTCAACGACAACTACCGCCAGAACCAGGCCATCAGCCTGATGGAGCGGATGAGCGTGCCGCGCCGCGGCAGCTTCCAGCACCTGATCCGCACGCTGGAGTCGCAGGGCCTCCTCGACCGCGCCATCGAGTTCCTGCCGTCCGACGCGGAGTTCAGCGAGCGCCGCTCGCGCGGCCTCGGCCTGACGCGCCCGGAGCTGTCGATCCTGCTGAGCTACGACAAGATCGTCATCTTCAACCAGCTCCTCGACAGCGACGTGCCGGAAGACCCCTACCTGTCGCGCGAGCTGCAGCGCTACTTCCCGAAGCCCCTGCAGGAGCGCTACGCAGCCGACATGGAAGGCCACCGCCTGCGCCGCGAGATCATCGCCACGGCGGTGACCAACTCGATGGTCAACCGCATGGGCGCCACCTTCGTGCTGCGCATGCAGGAGGACACGGGCGAGCAGCCGGCGCAGATCGCCAAGGCCTACACCATCGCCCGAGAGATCCTCGACGCCCGCCAGTGGTGGTCGGCGATCGATGCCGCGGACCTCAAGGTGCCCGAATCCGCCCAGATCGACGCGCTGATGGCCATCTGGCACCTGCTTCGCCAGTACACGCGCTGGCTGCTGAACCGTCCGGGCGAGGACCTGGCCATCGCCGCCATGGTCGCGCGATACGCCGGGCCCCTCGGGGAGCTCCGGAGCATCCTCGCCCGCGTGCTGCCCGCCGAGGCCCGTGCCCAGTACGACGCCGCCGTCGAGGCGTGGACGCGAAAGGGCTTCGCCGGGACGCTGGCGCGGGACTTCGCGGCGCTGCCCTTCCTCGCCTACGGGCTCGACATCGCCGGGATCGCGCTCGAGCGGGGCTTGCCGATCGAGGATGTCGCGGCGGTGTACTTCTCGCTGTCGGATGCGCTGCACACGAAGTGGCTCATGGACCAGGTCGAACAGCTCCCGGTCGAGGGCCGTTGGCACGCCCAGGCGCGCGGCGCGCTGCGTGACGAACTGCAGCAGCAGCAGAGTGTCTTGGTGGGGCAGGTGCTCAGCGCCGCGCCGAAAGGTCAGGCGGCGGCCGACGCCGTCGGGGCGTGGCTGTCGCGCGAGGACCAGGCCCTGCGCTACACGCTGGCGATGTTCGGTGACATGCGCAACCTGCGTGGCATGGACTACGCGACGCTCCTGGTCGCCGTCCGTCGCCTTGGCCAGATCGCCGCCGCCGGCGGCCTCTCCACGGCCCGCTGAGGAGCCCGCGCGTGCAGCGCCGCATCGCCGTCCTCGCCAGCCCCGCGCCGGAGGCACAGGCCGCCCGGGCGGCGCTCGGCCAGCGCCTCGACACCGTTCCGCCGGCGGAGGCGGACGTGCTGGTCGCCCTCGGCGGCGATGGCTTCATGCTCCAGACCCTGCACCGCCACGGCGCCTTGGGCCGGCCGGTCTACGGCATGAAGCTCGGGACGGTGGGCTTCCTGATGAACCAGTACCGCCCGGATGCGCTGATGGATCGCCTGGACCTGGCGCGGCCGACGGTCCTGCGGCCGCTGGAGATGCGAGCCGTGACCGAAAGCGGCGCGACGGTCGAATCGCTGGCTTACAACGAGGTGTCGCTGCTCCGCCAGACCCGGCAGGCCGCCCACCTGCGCATCCGCGTGAATGGCCAGGTCAAGCTCGACGAACTCGTCTGCGACGGCGCGCTCGTGGCGACCCCGGCGGGTTCGACGGCCTACAACTGTTCGGCCCATGGTCCGATCCTGCCACTCGGCACCGACGTGGTCGCCCTGACGCCGATCGCGGCCTTCCGCCCCCGCCGCTGGCGGGGGGCCATCCTCCGGGCCGACGCCGAGGTCGGCCTCGAGGTCCTCGATCCGCTGAAGCGTCCGGTCAGCGCCACGGCCGATTCGCACGAGGTCCGCGACGTGGTCGAGGTCATCGTGCGGCAGTCCCGGGAGCGCACCGTGACGCTGCTGTTCGACCCGGAACACGAGCTCGCCGAGCGCATCCTCGACGAGCAGTTCGAAGGCTGATGCGCCCGCTCGTCGTCGCCATCACCGCCCGCGCCCTCTTCGACCTCGAGGACGGGCACTCGCTGTTCGAGCGGGAAGGGCTCGAAGCCTACGCGGATTACCAGCGACGCCACGAGGACGTGCCCCTGCGCCCCGGCATCGCCTTCCCGCTGGTGCGCAAGCTCCTCGGCCTGAACGCGCTGCTTCCCGACAGCGTGCCGCCGGTGGAGGTGATCCTCCTGTCGCGCAATTCCGCCGACACGGGACTGAGGATCTTCAACGCGATCGAACACTACGGCCTAGGGATCGTGCGGGCGGTGTTCACCAGCGGCGCCGACACCCATCCGTACATCACGCCCTTCGGCGCGCAGCTGTTCCTCAGCGCCAATCCCGACAGCGTGCGCAGCGCGCTGGAGCACGGCGTCGCGGCGGCCACGATCCTGCCGTCGGCCGCGGCGCCTTCCGCGGACCGGCACCCGCAGCTGCGCATCGCCTTCGACGGCGACGCGGTGATCTTCGGCGACGAGAGCGAGCGGGTCTCGCAGGAGGAGGGCTTGCAAGCCTTCCACGCGCACGAGAGCGAACGCGCCGCCGAACCCCTCTCCGGCGGCCCGTTCCGCGGCTTCCTTTCGGCTCTCCACACGCTGCAACAGGCCCTGCCCGCGGAGGATCCGCCGATCCGCATCGCGCTGGTCACGGCCCGCTCCGCGCCGGCCCACAAGCGCGTGATCCTGACGCTGCGGGAGTGGGGCATCCGCCTCGACGAGGCCCTGTTCCTCGGGGGGCGGCCGAAGGGGCCCTTCCTCGACGCCTTCGGGGCCGACATCTTCTTCGACGATTCGATGCACAACATCGAAAGTGCCCGGCACCACGTCGCGACTGGCCACGTACCGCACGGCGTGTCGAACGAGTAGGCGCCTTCCCCCCGCCCACCCGACGGGCGCATGCTCAAGCGGTCGGGAGGGGGCATGAACGGCATCGGCAGGGTCGAGGGTCAAGTCGGCGCGGCACCGGATCGGCTCGAGGCCGACCTCGTCGACCGGCTGTACGGCGGGCTGCCTTCGATCCTCGTGAACCTGGCGGTGATGCCGATCGTGGTCGGCGTCGTGTTCTGGGGGCTGGTCCCGGGGTGGACGCTCGTTGCGTGGGTGGGGGCGTCCCTGCTGATCCTCGCCTTTCGCTTCGGCCTCATGAGGGCCTACCAGCGCCGGGGGCGCGGGGCCGGACAGGCGCGTCGTTGGGCAGGATGGTTCACGGTGACGTCGCTGTGCTCCGGTCTTCTCTGGGGCGCCGCCGGTTGGGCGTTCTTCGTGCCCGACGACGCCACCCTGCAGGTCTTCCTCTACACGAGCCTGGTCGGACTGGCCGCGGGTTCCATCATCGTGACCTCGTACTGGCTGCCGGCCTACTTCGCGTTTTCCGTGCCGGCCATCGGGATTTCCGCGATGCGCCTCGTCGCCGAAGGGCGGGCCGAGTACGTCGGACTCGCGCTGCTGATGGCGATGTACCTCTTGATCATCACCCGCGTGGCCCGGGTGCAGCACCGTGCCGCCTGCTCGCTGGTCGAACTCCGCGACGAGAACCTCGGGCTCGTCGCGAGGCTGAGCGAGGAAAAGGCCGCCGTGGAGGCTGCCAACCGGGAACTCGACCTGCGCGTCCGTGAACGCACTGCCGAGCTCGAGGAGGAGGTGGAGGTCCGCAAAGCGGCCGAAGAACGGCTGGATCACCTCGCCCACCACGATCCGCTGACGGGCTTGCCGAACCGCCTCGCGTTCTCGTCCCACCTCGACCGCGCCGTCGCTCTCGCCGCCCGCCGCGGTCGGCGCTTCGCCCTGCTGTTCATCGACCTCGACCGATTCAAGGAGGTCAACGACAGCGCTGGCCACAACGTCGGCGACCGGCTGTTGCAGGCGGTCTCGGAACGCCTCGTCGGCAATCTCCGGCGGGGCGACCACCTGTCCCGGCTGGGCGGCGACGAATTCGTCTGCCTGCTGGAAGACATCGCCGATGGCCGGGAAGCGCTGCGCATCGCCGAGAAGATGCTGGGGCTCTTGTCCGCGTCGTTCGACGTGGCCGGCCATGAAGTCCATCTCTCGGGCAGCATCGGGATCTGCGTTTATCCCGATGACGGCGAGGATGGCGAGACCCTTGTCCGGAACGCAGACACGGCGATGTTCCGGGCGAAGGCGCAGGGCCGGGGACAGGCCCACTTCTACACCCCCGCCATGACCGAGGCGGCGAGGGAGCGCCTGCGGATGGATTCGGCGCTTCGCCGGGCGCGGGAGGCGGGCGAGTTGGCATTGCACTACCAGCTCAAGGTCGATGCCGGCGGCCAACCCGTCGGGGCCGAGGCCCTGTTGCGTTGGACCAATGCCGAGTTCGGCGCGGTGCCGCCGTCGCGCTTCATCCCGCTCGCGGAGGACACCGGGCTGATCGTCCGGCTCGGCGAGTGGGTGCTGCGGGAGTCCTGCGAACAGGCCGCCCGCTGGCGGGAGGAAGGACTTGATTTGCCGTCGATCGCGGTCAACCTTTCGGTGAAGCAACTGGACCATCCCGACTTCATGGCCCTGTTGGCCAGCGTCGTGGAGGACAGTGGCTGGCCGCCGTCGCGGGTTGAGCTGGAGATCACCGAGTCGATGATCATGGACGGCGATCGGGCCCTCGAGAGCCTGCACCTCCTCCGTGCGTCGGGCTTCGGCATCGCCATCGACGACTTCGGGACGGGCTACTCGTCGCTCGCGTACCTCAAGCGGCTCCCTGTGACCGCCCTCAAGATCGACCGTTCGTTCGTCGATGGCATCGGTCGTGGCGGCGGCGACGAGGCGATCATCCGCACCGTCGTCTCGCTGGCGAAGCGACTCGGTTGCACGACCGTGGCCGAAGGGGTCGAGAGCGAGGCGCAGCGCCGCTTCCTGGTCGACGAGGGCGTCGACGTGCTGCAGGGCTATGGGATCGCCCGTCCCTTGCCGCCGCAGGCGTTCGTGGCCGCGTGGCGCGAGGCTTGCGAGCGATCAGCCCGCGGCGGAGGGCGCCGGCCTGGCGACGTGGAGGAGCAGGGCCGATGCGGTGATCAGCGCGGCCCCGAGGAATGCGGCCGTCCCGCCGCGCCATTCCCAGAGCCCGGCGGCGATCAACGCGCCCGCGACGCCGCCGAGGCCCGACGAGAACCCGTAAAGCAGGCCTTGCCCGGCGCCGGCCTCGTGGGATTCGAACAGGCCGGCCATCCGCTGCATCAGGCAGGCGTGGAACAGGGCGAAGCCGAGCGCATGCGTCGCTTGCGCCACGAGCATCGCGGGCAGGTCGCTGGCGAGGAACGCGACGGCGATCCAGCGCAGCACGGTGACCGCGATGCACAGGGCCATCAGCCGCTGCATCCCGTGGCGGCGGATCAGGGCGGGCGCGAACCAGAACAGCGCGATCTCGACCAGCACCCCGGTCGTCCACAGCAGTCCCACGGACCAGCCGTCGTGCCCCTGCGCGCGCAGGTGCAGCGTGTAGAACACGTAGAACGCCCCGAATCCGGCCTGCATCAGCAGGGCGAGCACTAGCAAGGGGCGGACGCCCGGTCGGCGCCACGCCTCCCGCGACGACAACGACGGGCGCTGGCTCGGCCGCGAAGACGGCGACGCGTTCCGATACGGCCAGGCCGCGACCAGCAGCAGCGCGAACCAGGGCAGCGTCGCCCAGACGAACCAGGCCTCGCCCCAGCGATCCATCAGGGCGCCGTAGGTCCCTGCCACGACGAGGAATCCCACCGAGCCCCAGACGCGCAGGCGGCCGTAGCCTTCCGGTCGGTCGCCGAGGGCGGCCAGCGTCATCGCCTCGAACTGCGGCATGACGGCGTTGTAGAAGAACCCGAAGGCGAGCATCGCCGCGAGCAGGGTCTCCACCCGGGCCACGAGCCCGAACCACGCGAAACCGGCGGCGCAGAGCGCGCAGCCCGCGATCAGCCAGCGGCCAGGACGGGCGCTGGACGCCACGCAGTGCGCCCAGATCGGCGGGGCCACCACCCGGGTGCCGTACCACAGGCCAAGCATGCTCCCGGCCACCAGACCGCTGAATCCGAGGTGGTCGACGTAGCGGGCCACGTAGGGCGTGTAGGCGCCTAGCGCGGCGTAGAAACAGAAGTAGAAGACCGCGTACGGGCGAAGCGGCGACATCCGCGCGACCGTCGGGGATCAGCCCGGCGCGCCGGCATCGAGGCCGGGCGCCGCGACTTCGGCGAGCCTCGCCCGCCCCCACGCCTCGACGGCATCGAGCACGGTCGCCTGACGCCCGTCGACGTCGGCACGCCTGGCTTCGGCCAGTTCGGCGAGGAAGCCCGGGCCGTCCAGTTCGCCGAGGGTGCTGCCGGGGGCGAAGCGCGCCCGCCGGTAGTCGTCCCAAGCTGCGGCCTGCGTGGCATCGAGCGTCTCCGGCCAGTTCCGGGCCTGGTAGCGGAACAGGAGATCGACGCAGCGCCCGTCCGTGAAGCGCCCGGCGAGGGACGCCAACTCCCGGGGCGGGGTACCGCGGACTCGGGGGAACAGGCGGCGGTCGGCCTCGGGGAGGAAGCCCTCGTAGAGCGCGGCATCCGCGTCGACGACCGCAGCCTCGCGAGGGGCCGCGAGGAGGTGCACGCAGGCCTCGACGAAACCCGGTCGTTCGCGCAAGGCCGCGATGTGGCGTTCGGCGCGCGAGCGGTCGAGGCCCAGCGCTTCGAGTTCACGGTCCCGCACATGGGCGAGCGGCAGCACGGCCGGGCAGCGGTTCGCCTCGATGCGCTTGATGGGCAGCCGGACGATGTCGTCCGGCAGGTCGCCCCGCGGAGTGAACAGTCGATCGGCGAGCGCGGACGCGTCCAGCCCGTCGAAGCTGGCGGGGTCGACCGACAGGTCGTAGACGACGACCCGGTTCTCGATCGCCGGATCGCGGCCCAGCGGCGCGACCAGCGCGGCATGCCGGCTGGAGGCCGGCAGGCGCCCGGAAACGTGGAGGACCGGGGTGTGGCCCGCGACGTCCAGCAGCGATTGAACGTAGCGCTTGTTCCGCAGTTTCAGGACGTAGTCCCAGAACTTCGGCTGCACCGCGCGCAGCCGCCGCGCCAGCGCGACGAGGGCGCGGACGTCGCTGAGCGCTTCGTGGGCCATGCCCTCGCGGACGCCGTTGGCCGTGGCGAGGTCTTCGAGCCGGAAGCTCGTGAAGCCGTCGGCGCGGGTGGGCCATGCGAGGCCTTCCGGCCGAAGCGCATGGGCCAACCGGAGGACGTCTAGCAGGTCCCAGCGGCTGTTGCCGTTGCGCCACTCGCGTTCGTAGGCGTCGTGGAAGTTCCGGTACAGCGTGTAGCGCACGAACTCGTCGTCGAAGCGCAGGTTGTTGTAGCCGACGCTGCAGGTCCCGGGCATCGCCATGAGCTCGTGGACGCGACCGATGAAGTCCGCTTCCACCACGCCGTCGCGGTCCGCCTGCTGCGGCGTGATGCCGGTGATGGTGGCCGCGATGGGCGAGGGCAGGAGGTCGTGGGCCGGACGGCAGAACAGCGACACCGGATCGTCCACCTCGACGAGGTCCTCGTCGGTCCGCACCGCGGCGAACTGGGCGATGCGGCTCCTCCGCGGGTCGCGACCGAAAGTCTCGAGGTCGTACCAGAGGAAACCCATGGGGCCGTCGATCAGGCAGCGTCCGCCGGCAACGGCGGCAACTCGGCGAGGATCCGGGCGTCGATCGCTGCCCAGTCGAGCCCGTCGAGCCCGTCGCGTCCGGCCGTGGCCCCGGCCAGCAGCGCCCGCTGCCAGCGGCCGCGTTCGAAGGCCAGCGCGTACGGCGTGCGGCGGAAGCTGACCATCGAATAGCGGGGCACGAAGCGCTCCGGGTGGCGCTCGGCGAGCTGCAGTTCCAGCGTGCGCTGCAGGCGCCATGCCGGGTCGTCGACGGCATCGCGCATCTCGACGTAGTTCTCCAGCGCCATCGCCTGGATGGCCTCGGCATTCGGCTTGCGCTCCACCTCGAAGGCCGCGAAGGCCTCGGCCAAGTCGGGGTTGGCCGCCATCAGGCGGTCCAGCGCCTCCACGTCCTCGAACGCACAGTTCATGCCCTGTCCGTGGAAGGGGACCATCGCGTGCGCGGCGTCGCCGAGCAGGACGGCGCGGCGATCGAGGTGCCAGTGCCGGAGCCGCAGCGTCGCGAGGCTGCTGGTCGGGTGGCTGATCCAGTCCTCTTCGAACCGCGGCATCAGGGCGAGCGCGTCGGGGAACGTGGCCTCGAAGAAGCGCCTCGCCTCGTCCGCGGTCTCCACCGACTCGAAGTCGGGGGTGCGTCCCTTGTGCGGCAGGAACAGGGTCGCGGTGAACGTGCCTTCGGTGTTCGGCAGCGCGATCAGCATGAAGCCGCCGCGGGGCCAGATGTGCAGGGCATCCCGGACGATGCGGAAACCGCCCTCGGCGTCCGGGGGGATCTCAGCTCCTTGTAGCCGTGGTCGAGCGGCGTGATCTCCGGGTGCAGGTCCGCGTGGCCCTGCATGGCGTTACGCAGCGCGCTGCCGGCCCCGTCGGCGCCGAGCAGTGCGTCGAAGTCGATCCAGCGGGCATGCCGGTCGCGGTCGTCGATGATTTCCGCGCGCCGGGCGTCGAAGTCGACGAGGCCGAGGCGGTGGTGGAAGTGCAGCCGAGCGCCGGCCGCCTCGGCGGCGTCGAGCAGCAGGTGGTTGAGCCGGCCGCGGTGCACCGACCAGATGCATTCCGCGTCGCTGCGCCCGTAGGGCAGGAACGCCTCGGGACCGCCCAGCGGATGCACCTGCCGGCCGCGCATCGCCACCGCCCGCCGGAGGACCGCGTCGCCCAGGCCTGCCGCCTCGAGCACCGCCAGCCCTCGGCGCGCCAGGGCGAGGTTGATCGAGCGCCCCCCTTCGTAGCCCCGGATGCGCTGGTCCGGACGGCGCTCGAACACGTCCACCCGATGCCCGCGGCGGGCGAGCAGCAGGGCCAGCAGGGCGCCGGCAAGGCCGGCTCCCACGATCACGTGGTGGCGCGCGCTCATCCGCCGGTCGTCCAGCGTCGGACCGTGCGCGCGAAAGCGAGGACGTCGGTGAATCGGTTGTAGAGCGGCGCCGGGCTGATGCGGATGACGTCGGGTTCGCGCCAGTCGCCGAGCACGCCGTTCGCGGCGAGGAACTCGAACAAGGCACGGCCCTGCTCGCGGCCCCCGCGGACGCGCAGCGAGAGCTGAGCGCCGCGTCGTCCGGGGTCGGCCGGCGTCAGGATCTCGATGGCCGCGTCGAGGTGGGCTTTCACCAGCGCCTCCAGGTAGCCCGTGAGCCGCAGCGACTTGGCGCGCAGGGCCGGCATCGTGGCGGCATCGAACAAATCGAGCGACGCGCGGATCGGCGCCATCGCGAGGATCGGCGGATTGCTCTGCTGCCAGCCGTCGGCCCCGTCGGCGGGATCGAAGGCCGGACCCATCAGGAAGCGTGTTTCCGGGCGATGCCCCCACCAGCCGGCGAGGCGCGGCAGGTCGGGGCGGCGCGCGTGCCGCTCGTGGACGAAGGCGCCCGCCACCGCGCCCGGGCCGCTGTTGAGGTACTTGTACGTGCACCACGCCGCGAAGTCGGCGCCGCTGTCGTGCAGCGCGATTGGCAGGTTGCCGGCCGCGTGCGCGAGGTCGAAGCCCACCGCGCAGCCCCGCGCCTTCGCGAGCCGGGCGATCACGGCGAGGTCGAATGCCTGCCCGGTGCGGTACTGCACGCCGGGCCAGAGCACCAGCGCGATGCGATGCCCCTGTTCCTCGAGGACGCGCTCGATGGCCGCCAGGCTGATCAGGCCGTTCGGTTCGTCGGCCTCCAGTTCGATGAGATCGGTCGCAGGGTCGAAGCCATGGAACCGGATCTGCGATTCGACGGCATGGCGGTCCGACGGGAAGGCCCCGGCCTCGACCAGGATGGCGGGCCGCTCCCGCGTGGGCCGGTAGAAGCTGGCCATCAGCAGGTGCAGGTTGACGGTCAGCGAGTTCATCACCACCACTTCGCCGGGCTGCGCGCCCACGACCCGCGCCATCGGCTCGCGGAGGGCGGCGTGGTAGTGCATCCACGGGCGCTCGCCACGGAAGTGGCCCTCGACGGCGATCTCCGCCCAGCGCGCCAGCTCCTCGGCGATGGCGGTGGCGGCGCCCTTGGGCTGCAGGCCGAGCGAATTGCCGACGAAGTAGTACTGGTCGCGCCCCTCGTGCTGCGGGAACAGGAACTCCGGGCGGAAGCGGGCGAGGGGGTCGGCGGCGTCCTGGGCGAGGGCCCAGGCATCGTGGTCGAGGGTTGTGTCCATGGGTCAGCGCGCCAACCAGGTGGCGAAAGCGAAGTAGGCGGGAATGCCCAGCGCGAGGTTGAAGGGGAAGGTGATGCCCAGCGCGGCGGTGATGCAGCGCCCGGCATTGGCTTCGGGAAGCGAGGCCCGCACCGACGCGGGCGCGGCGATGTAGGACGCGCTCGCGGCCATCGTGCCGAACACGGCGGCACCGGCGGGCGAGAGTCCGGCCCAGAAGCCCAGCGCCGTGCCGAGCACGCCGTGGGCCAGCGGCAGCAGGCTGCCGTAGGCGACGAGCCGCAAGGCGCCGCGTCCGAGGTGGCGCAGTTGCCCGGCGGCCAGCATCCCCATGTCCAGCATGAAGAGCATCAGGGTGCCCTGGAACAGCTGGCCGTACATGAGGTCGACCTGCGCGGTGCCTTTCTTTCCCGCGATCGCGCCGATCACCATGCCGCCGATCAGCAGCAGGGCGGTCTTGCCGACCAGCACTTCGCGCACGTTCTCCCAGCGCAGGCCCTCGCCGCGCTTGGCGAGCGTCAGGCCCAGCAGGATCGCGGGGATCTCCAGCGCCACCACCAGGGCGACGATCACGCCTTCCGGCGCGTGTCCCGAGCGTTCCGCGAACTGCTGGGCGGCGATGAAGGTCACCGCCGAGACCGATCCGAAGTGGGCGGCGATGGCGCCGGCCTCGATCCGGTTGTCGCGCAGCCAGATCCTCGCCAGCGCATAGGCCGAGGCGCAGGTGACGATGCCGGTCACCACCGTCACGACGAGGAGCAGCGCGACCTCCCCGAACGTGGTCGCGCGGAGCGCCACGCCGCCCTTCAGGCCGATCGCCAGCAGCAGGAAGATCGACAGGTAGCTCTGGATCGCCGGCGGGATCGCGAGGTCGCTGCGGACGGCCCGCGCGACCATGCCGAGCGCGAAGGCCAGCACCACCGGGGAGAGCAGGTTGCCGGTCAGCAGTTCGGGCGACAGCGTCATGGGGATGCCTCGGCGATTCGGGCCGGATGCGAAGGATTCACGTGGCCGCAGGCCTTGCAGGTGCGGCGACCCGCATCGCCGCGGTAGCGCTCGAACACGGACTGGAACTGGGTCTCGATCGATTCCAGCACGAAGAACTCCTCGTAGACGATGGCGTTGCAGCGCTGGCAGTACCAGCGAAGCCCGTCCTTCTCATGGGGCAGGCGGCGGCGTTCGACTACGAGGCCGATCGACCCTGCGGCCCGCTGCGGCGAATGCGGCACGCGCGGCGGCAGGTAGAAGCATTCCCCGGCGCGGATCGGGATGTCCCGGACGGCACCGTCCTCCTGCACGCGCAGGACCATCTCGCCCTCGAGCTGCTGGAACCACTCGGGACCGTCCTCGACGTGGAAATCGTCGCGTTCGTTCGGCCCGCCGACCACCATCACGATGTAGTCGCCGTCGACGATGCATTTGTTGCCGACCGGCGGCTTGAGGAGGGCGCGGTTCGCGTCGATCCAGGCGGCGAGGGAGAAAGCGTGGCCGAGCATGGCGGTCCGGCAGGGGGCGCAGGCGCGCGAAACCGCAAGCGTACCGGCTGCACGCGCCGTACGGACAGGTCCGGTGCTCAGGCCTGGCAGCGGGGGCAGGCGTAGAGGCGGCGCGTGCCGATCTCGCGGCGTTCGATCGGCATGCCGCAGGCGACGCAGGGCTCGCCCTCGCGGCCGAAGACCCGGAAGCGGAACGCGGTGCCGTAACGCCCGCCGCGCCGACCCCGCGTGCGGTAGCTGGACCGCGGCAGCGCGAGGCAGGCCTCGGCCAACCGTCGCCGCTCGGCGTCGTCGAGGTCGCAAGGCCGTCGCTCCGGCTGCAGTCCGGCATCGAACAGGATCTCGGATCGCAGGTAGTTCCCGAGCCCGGCGAGGAAACCCTGGTCGAGCAACAGCGCACCGAGCCGTCGACGATGGAAAGCGGGCGTGGCGAGACGGGCCTCGACGTCCACCGCCGTGGTGGTGTCGTCGAGCACGTCGGGGCCGAGCTTGGCGAGGAACGGGTGGCGGGCCAGGGCCGCGTCGTCGAGCAATGCCACGTCCGACGCGGAGTACAGCAGCAGCGCCGCGGCGTCGGTGTCGAGGGCCACCCGTAGCGTGCGGGTCGTTTCCGGCCGCTCCCCGGGGCGTGCGACCTTCCAGACCCCGTAGAGCTGGTTGTGGGTGTACAGCGTCAGCCCGTGGTCGAAGCGGGTCAGCAGCGCCTTGCCCCGGGGCACGATCGAGAGGATTCGGCGGCCGACCAGGTCGCCGGCACGTCGCGCAAGGGCCGGCAGGTGGAACTCGACATGGCGGAGCGGCCCGTGGCCGATGGCGGCGGCGAGCTGGTCGGCGGCACGGCGGATTTCCGGACCTTCGGGCATCCGCCGAGGATCAGCCGCCCTGCGTCGCGGGCTCGCGAAGCCGGGGCGGGATGGTCTGGGGCTCGTGGTACTCGAAGCCAAGGTCGCGCGGGCCAACGCGGGCCAGCCGGGCGCCGACGGCAGGGCCGGGGCCGCTCCGCACCACGATGTAGAGGGTCACCACGGCGCCGACGTGGAGGTCGAAGCCCGCGGGTCGCAGCAGCGCACACCCCCCGGAAGAGAAATCGAGCACGGCGGCGCGCCAGGCCCGGTCCTCGCGCGCGACGAGGACCTCGGCGGCGAAGGGCAGGCGCTCGTTGTCCCGGCGGTCGTGGGCCTCCATGGCTATGCTTCTTCCCTAGGGTCGGTGTCAGCGCCGCGGCACTTCGAGCGCCCGCATCATCTGCGGGATGAGGTCGTCGTCGTGGTCGCCCTCCGGCGGCGCGAGGTCGTCGAGCAGGAGGCCCCAGGCCTCCACGTCGTCCTCGTCGAGGCCGTCGAACGCCCGGAACTCTGCATCCATCAGGGCCGCGCGAGCGGAATCCTCGCTGTCGTAGACCAGCGTCTGGCCGTCGCAGTCGAGCACTTCGGCGATGCCGGATTCGCGCACCTGCAGCCGGGCCCACACCAGCACCCGCGCGGGGCAGGCCACCCACCATGCCGTGGCGACGACCGGGCTGCGGTCGTCGATGTCGCCGTCGAAGTCGCTTTCGATGCCGCTGTTCATGGCCGTCCTCCCGCCCGTCGCCGCGTCACTGACGCACCGCAATCATGACGGTCGCCGCCACGATCGCCACTGTCGCGATCCACCCGGAGAGCATGGCCCAGAAGCCGAAGAAACGCATGTCCCGGTCCGCCCACGGCGCATAACCCCGGCGCATCAGGAACCAGCTGTAGCTCCAGTCCGCCCCCTCCGCCTCGGCGGGCAATGGCCAGCCGCGGTCGACGTGGTGTCGGTGGGCCAGCAGCCGGAACCCGATGTGCGCCGGTCCGGCGGAGCCCGCGACCCCGAGGGTCAGGAAGAGCAGGAAGTCCTCCATCCGGGGCCGTCCTCAGAACGTCGCCAGACCCGGTGCGCGCGGGTAGGGGATGGCATCGCGGATGTTCGACAGGCCGCAGGTGTAGACCACGAGGCGCTCGAAACCGAGGCCAAAGCCGGCGTGCGGCACGCTGCCATAGCGGCGGAAATCGCTGTACCACTCGTAGTGCGACGGGTCGAGGCCGAACTGGCGCATGCGGGCGTCGAGCACGTCGAGGCGCTCCTCGCGCTGGCT
>JAJTHD010000249.1 GCA_021297925.1 Lysobacteraceae bacterium | reverse complement strand
GTTGCCGACGATGCCCTCGGGTGCATTGCGATAGAAGCGCCGCGCGATGTCGGCCACGTGCTGTTCGCCCTTGGTGGGCGCGTCCGTCCACGCGTAGAGCCAAGCGATGTGGTGGCTCGGTTCATTGCCGTGGGCGTACTGCCCGATCATCGCCTCCTGCCCGAGGTGCTTGTTCGGGTTCGGCATGGGCAGCGAGAAGAAGGTGTCCAGCCACGCCTCGAGCGCCGCGCGGCCGCCGAGCTTGTCGCGGAAGCCGTCCGGGTCGTGCAGGGCCGGCGTCGCCGTGTACTGCCACGCATTGGCTTCGGTGTAGTCGCCCGGATTGTTCATCGGGCTGGTGGCTTCGGTCGGATCGAAGGGCGTGCGCCACGCGCCGGTGCTGTCGCGACCGCGCAGGGTGCGCGTCTCCGAGTCGAAGAGGGCCGTCCACGACGCGGCGCGGCGCTGGAAACGCTCGGCCTCGTCGAACCGACCGAGGTGGCGGGCCACTTCGGACACCGCGGCATCGCCGTAGCCGTACTCGGCGGTCTTGCTGACCGATTCGCCGGGCGCGCGGTCGAAGGGCAGGTAGCCGTATTGATCGAGCATGACCCAGCTGCGTTGCGCCCATGCCGGGGCGTTGGGACGCTCGGCCGTGCTGGTGCGAAGCATGGCCGCGAAGGCCGCTTCCGCATCGATGCCGGGGAAGCCCTTCGCGATCGCATCGCTGATCACCGGTAGCGCAGGGTTGCCGATCATCGTGTGCGTCTCGCGGCCCCAGGCCGTCCACAGCGGCAGGTAGCCCATCTGCCGCTCGTGCGCGAGCAGGGTGTTCACGAAGCCGGGCACGCGTTCCGGCACCACCAGCGTGAACAGCGGGTGCGAGGCGCGGAAGGTGTCCCACAGGCTCATCGTCGAGTAGTACACGCCGCCCGGCGCATCGATCACTTCGCCCTTCGGCCCGCGCACGCGCCCATCGACGTCGGCGATCTGCGAGGGGTGCATCAGGCTGCGATACAGAGCGGAATAGAACACCCGGCGCTGGTCCGCCGGCGCGTCGATGGCGACGCGGGCAAGAAGCGCATTCCATGCGGCCTCTGCGTTGCCTTGTACGGCGTCGAAGTCGAGGCCATCGGCGGTGGCGAGGTTCGCGGCCGCACCCTCCTCGTCGACGGTGGAGAACGCAACGCGCGCTTCGAGCGTTCGGCGCTCACCGAGGACGCAGGAAAGCAGCAGGCGCGGTGCCTTCTCGCCGTCGCGCGCGGGCAAGACCTGCGAATCGGTGATGGGGTGATCGAAGCGCAGGGCCACGCTGGCCTGGCGCTCGACCCAATTCGACGAATGCACGGTTGCGTGCAAGCCATCCGGGCGCATCGTGTAGTCCGCCGCCGTGACGCGCGGCCCCGGCTGGAAACGCAGGCGATGCTGCAGATCGACCAGCACCTGCAAGCGCCCGCCGCGGTCGAAGGTGTAGCGCTGCAGGGCGACGCGCTCGGTGGCGGTCAGTTCAATCGACACCGCGCGCTCGTCGAGCCGGACGCCGTAGAAACCCGGCCGCGCGACTTCGGTCGCCTTACGGTAGCCGCTATCGAAGCTGGTGCTCGCCGTCGTCCACGGCGTCGCGCCATTGGGCATCAAGAGCACATCACCGAGTTCCGGGATGCCCGCACCGCTGATGTGCGTGTTGGAGAAGCCGAGGATTCGCGGCGCGTCGTACTGGTAGCCGCTGCTGAAGCTCCAACCTTCGTCGGCCTTGTCGGGGCCGGGTTGCACCATGCCAAAGGGCACCAGTGCGCCAGGAAACACATGGCCCGTGCCTTTCGTGCCGATGCGCGGGTCGACGTCATCGATGCTGCCGGGGCGGAGATCGCTGGCCGACGCGACCACGGCGAACAGGCCGAAGCAGAACGCGGCAAGGCACTTCATCGGCAGGGCTCCAAGAGGGAATCGACCGCGGACGCCGCACAGGCGTCGGCCAGGTCGAAAAGACGCAGCGCTTCCGCGAAGCGGTCGGTGGTTTCTTCGAGGCCCGATGGCGCGCCAGCGCTTCTGCACACCGGGGCGTAGCCAAACCACGCGTCCCTGGCCACGTGCGGCAAGAGTTCGGGGCAGAAGGTGATGGCTTGGTTCGGGGCCTCTTGGCGACGCAAGGCGAACGCACGCGTCCACAAGGCGATGGCGTGCGCCCGCCACGGGCCGGGATCGTCAACGCCCACTTGGATCGCGCCGCCGCTGGCGATGCGGCCTTGCACCATCGGGCTGCGGCGCAGCACCGGGTCGAGCAGAGGCAGGCGATCCGCGAAACCGCCGCCGTAATCCAGTTCGCCGCCCACCACCCAGTGGGAGGCATCGAGCGAGAAGCGCAAATCAGGGAAGCGTTCGACCCAGCGCAGCGTGCGCCAGGCGTCCTGCGTCACGGTGGCGCGATGCGTTTCCACCAGCACCGGGTGGCCGCGGCGCGCCGAGGCTTCGAGCAGGGCATCGGCGAAGCGGTCGAGTGTGTCGTCGTCGTCGAAGGCCGTGCCCACATGCAGCGTGGTGCTGGCTACGCCGGCATCGATGTGCGCAGCCACCAAGGCCTCGGCGTCATCCGGTGAATCAAGGCGGCCCATCGCGTGCGGGACGAGGCCCGCGACGCGGATCGCCGCCCAGTCGGACCACGCGAGCACACCCGTGATGCCGTGCGCCGGCAACATCGCCCATTGCGCCTCGCGCGTCTCGCGGGCGCCAAGGCTGCCGCGCGGCAATCCTTCGAGCGTGGCCTGCGCGATGAGGCGGACTGGCGTCACGCGGCCGACCAAATCACGGGGTTCTTTGGTGAATCAGCGAGCGCGCCGGTGGCCACGCCCGGGCACCACTGGTCACGGTCGTTCTGCTGGATCGGGTTGAGGGCATCGAGCAGGTGGATGTCGTCGGCCATGAAGATGACGGTCATCACCGAGCGCGGGCGGTCGGAGGTGTTGGGTTCCGCCCGATGGAAGGTCCAACCGAGGTGGAAGCTCACATCGCCGAGCGCGAAGGGCTCGCAGCGATAGGGATGGCCCAGTGCCGCCATGTGCGCGGGGATGTCCTCTTCGCTGGCGTCGGAAATGCCGAGGTCGCGACCTTCCGGCACCACGTGGCTGCCGCTGTAGAAGCCCAGCGGGCCCATCGCCATCGGCACGTCCTGCAGCGGAATCCACGCCGTGACGGTGCGGTCGCTCGCCAGCGGCCAGTAGTACTGGTCGGCATGCGCCGGCGTGTGGCCGCCGTTCGGTTCCTTGTACAGCGATTGGTCGTGGTACAGCCGCACGCCCTTCACGCCGAGCAGCTGCGCGGCGACGCGCGCCAGCCGCTGGCCCATCACGAAGCGCCCGACCAGCGGGCTCTTCTCCCAGAGGTTCATCACCTGCAGGAAGGCGCGGCCGTAGGTGTCGCGCTCGTCGAGCGAACGCTGCTCGGTGTTGAGGTGCAAGGTCAGGCGCGTGATCTCGCGGCCGATCGCGGCCAGCTCCTGCGCTGGCATCAGTCCGCGCAGGGTGACGTGGCCATCGCGTTCGAAGGCTGCGCGATCGGTGTCGGAAATCGTTGGGGGTTCATCCAGCCAGTGCATCAGGCGTCTCCAAGGCCGAGCCACGCCGCACCCGGCGGCAGGTCGAGGGTGGTGGGTGAGGGGCGAGCGCCGCCGCTCCATTGCGTGCGGGCATCGGCCTGCGGCATCGCCAGCGTTCGCTCAGTGGCGCCGAGGTTGAACACGGCATGCATCTCGGCCGGGCCCGACCGGCGCACGAGGTGCAGCAGGTCGTCATCGACGTGCGCGACCTCAAGCTCGCCAACGCGCAGCGCGGGATGTTGTTGGCGCAGGCGAATGAGCTGGCGCGTGGTGGCCAGCGTCGACGTCGGATCGGCGGATTGGCGATCGACCGCGCGCTCCCGATGCGCGGGCCACACCGGCAGCCATGGCGCGTGCGTGCTGAATCCGGCGTGCGTCGCGTCGCCGGCCCAAGGCATCGGCGTTCGGCAGCCATCGCGGCCCGTCACCAGCGGCCAATGCGCGATGCCGAACGGGTCCTGCATCTGCTCGAAGGGCACGACCGCTTCGTCCAGCCCGAGCTCCTCGCCCTGGTAGATGAAGACCGTGCCGCGCAGCGCCAGCAGCAGGGCCATCCACGTCGCGGGCGGGATGTCGCCGAGGGCGCGTTCGTCGCCGCCGCCCAAGCCAAAATCGAAGGCCTTGCCGGGGCCACCGGACCAACGCGTGGCCACACGCGGCACGTCGTGGTTCGAGAACGCCCAGCTCGGCCAGCCGCTGCGGTCGGTCCACGCCTGCAATCGTTCGGCGATCTCACGCGGTGCCGGGCGCGGGCCGAGGAAGGCGAAGGAGTAAGCCGTGTGCAGGCGTTGATCGCCGTCGGTGTACTCGGCCATGCGCGCGTCCCACGCCGCGCCGCCGATTTCGCCAACGGCCATGCGCTCGCCATGTGCGTCCATGCGACGTCGCAGGGCTTCGAGGAAAGGCAGGGTCTCGGGCTGGTCGGCGTTGTAGCGATGCTCCTGCATCGTCACCGGGCTGCTGCCGCGCCGTTCGGGCGGCAGCGGTGGGTTGTCGCGCAGTTGCCGGTCGTGGAAATACAGATTCGCCGTGTCGAGCCGGAAGCCATCGACGCCACGCGCCAACCAGAAGTCGGCGACATCGAGGATGGCCGCCTGCACATCGGGGTGGTGCAGGTTGAGGTCGGGCATCGTCGGCAGGAAGTTGTGCAGGTGGTACTGGCTGCGACGCGGTTCCCAGCGCCACGCCGGGCCGCCCATCCAGCTCTGCCAGTTGTTCGGCGGGCTGCCGTCAGGGCGGGCGTCGGCCCACACGTACCAGTCGGCCTTCGGGTTGTCGCGCGAGGCCCGGCTTTCCTGGAACCACGCGTGTTCGGCGGCGGTGTGGCTCCACACCTGGTCGACGATCACCTTGAGCCCGCGCGCATGCGCTTCGCGCAATAGGCTGTCGATGTCATCGAGCGTGCCGAAGCGGGGATCGACCGCGCGGTAGTCGCTCAGGTCGTAGCCGAAATCGCGGTCGGGCGTCGGGTAGAACGGGCCCAGCCACAGGCCATCCACGCCGAGCGACGCGATGTGGTCGAGGCGGGCGATCAACCCGGGCAGATCGCCGATGCCGTCGCCATTCCCGTCCGCATAGCTGCGCAGGTAGACCTGGTACATCACGGCGCCGCGCCACCACGCGGCAGCGCTGGGGTCGGCAGGCGGGGCGGCAGAGGAGGGCGGCATCGGCGAGGGCATCAGAAAGACCGCCACAGGATGGCGGTGGCCCGCTGCCCCTCTGCTGCGTGGGATGACCCATACTGTGCCGATTCAGGCATCCGGGACCGATCATGCGGCCTTCACGGGAACCCATTGCGCATGACATCGCGACGGCGCACCTGCTGGATGTGGCCCGCACGCGCTTCGACGGTCCCTACCACCACCACGCCGCGCTCGAACTCACCTGGATTCGCGAAGGGGCCGGGGTTCGCGTGATCGACGGCCAGGTGATGCCCTTCGCCGCAGGCGATGTGGTGCTGGTGCCGCCGCAGGTGCCGCACGTCTGGTGGAGCCGTGGCGAGGGCGAGACGGCTTCGGCCTGCGTGCTGCACCTGCTGGTACCGCCCGCCTTGGGCGCGCTTCCCGAGCTACGCGGCCTGTCCGGCTGGTTGGCGGAAGGCGCACGTCCTGCCGTGCTCGACAGTGCGCTGCGAGAAACCGTCATCGCCGAGCTGCGGGCCTTGTCGGCGATTGAGGGGTTGGAGCGTCTGGGGCGGGCTTTGTCTTTGCTCGGCCGCATCGCGGCGTCACCGGAGGGCGTGGTGCGACTCGCGCCGAGTGGTCGGACACCGTCGTCGCCGGACGACGATGCACGGCTGGGTCGTGTTCTGGCGTGGATCCACCGCGACTTCGCGCAACCCTTGAGCGTCGAGGAAGGCGCACGCCGCCTCAGCGTTGCGCCGGCGTCCTTCAGCCGGGCCTTCCAGCGGCGCGTTGGTCGGCCGTTCTCCGTCTACGTCAACGATGTCCGCATTGCCGAGGCCTGCCTGCTGCTGCGGCAGTCGTCGCGTTCGATCACCGAGGTGGCGCGGCGATGTGGCTTCCCGACCTTGGGCCACTTCCATCGGCAGCTGGTGCGACGCACGGGTTTGGGGCCGCGGGAGTACCGGAAGGCGTTCGCCTAGAAGCGTTCACCGACCGGCAAAAAGCGCCACTGGCCGGGTGGCATCGCGCCCTCGGGCCCCTTGCCGAGGGCGATGCGGCCAATGCGCTGGCGGCGGATCGCGGTGATCTCCAGCCCCACCTGCGCGCACATCGCGCGGACCTGCCCGGGCACGACGCCCTTGATGGCGAAGCGCAGCGTGGTTTCGTTCTGCCAGCTCACCTTGCAGGGCGGCAGCTCGCGGCCTTCGAACGACAGCCCCTGCGCCAGCTTGTGCAGGCCGTAGGGCGCGAGGCGGCCTTCCACGCCCACCAGCAGCTCCTGCTCGATCGTCGCCAGGTCTTCGGTGAGGCGGCGCCACACGCGGCCATCCTGCGTCAGCACGATCAGCCCGCTGGCCTCCGCTTCGAGCGGCACCATCGGGGTGAGGCGCTCGAAATGCCGCTGCAGCACGCGTTGCTCGTGCGGATCGTCGGCCCAGCGCGTGTCCGGCGCGATGCCCATGGCCGCGCTGCCGATGCCATTGAACGCATCGAAGCCGGGCGGCTTGTGGAAGAGCAGGGTGGCGGGCTCGACGGGCTTCTTGCGCGCGTCCGGGTCGAGGGCCACGACTTCGTCGGTGACGCGCCGCTGCGGCGTTTCCACCATCGCGCCATCCACGCTCACCCAGCCATTGCGGATGTAGGCCTCGGCTTCGGCACGGGTGCAGCCGGCGATGTCGGCCACGCGGCGTGCCAGACGGATCGGTTCACTCATCGCCGCAGTGTAGCGGGCCCGCCCCGCGCCGGCCCAAAGCGGCGACAATGGCGGCCTTGCGCGGTCCGCCGCGCGTTCGAGGCCCATCGCCGAGTGAGAACCCCCGAAGCCCTGCAGGTGCTGATCGATGACGGCGTCATCGACGAGGTGCTGCGCCCGCTGAAGAGCGGCAAGGAAGCGGCCGTGTACGTGGTGCGCAGCGGTGACGACGTGCGCTGCGCGAAGGTCTACAAGGACATGGCGCAGCGCAGTTTCCAGAAGCGCGTGCAGTACCAGGAAGGCCGCAAGAGCCGCGGCAGCCGCGAAGCGCGTGCCATGGGCAAGGCGACGAACTTCGGCCGCAAGCAGCAGGAGGAGGCCTGGAAGAACGCCGAGGTCGACGCGCTCTACCAGCTGCGCGATGCCGGCGTACGCGTGCCCGAGCCTTACGGTTTCTTCCACGGCGTACTCGTCATGGAGCTGGTGACGGATGCGGACGGCTTCAGCGCACCGCGTCTGGGTGAGGTCGAGCTCGATACCGACACCGCCCGCGCCTATCACACCGCGCTCGTTCGCGAGGTGGTGCGGATGCTCTGCTGCGGCCTGATCCACGGCGACCTCTCGGCCTACAACGTGCTCGTCGGGCCGGAAGGCCCGGTGGTGATCGATTTCCCGCAGGTGGTCAGCGCGGCCGGCAACAACAACGCGCGCACCATGCTGCTGCGCGACGTCAACAATCTCACCGCCACGCTCGGCCGTTTCGCGCCGGAGCTGCTCGACACCTGGTTCGGTGAGGAGATGTGGGCGCTGTTCGAGGCGGGCGAGTTGTTGCCCGACACGCCGCTCACCGGCGAATGGACGCCGGACGAGTCCGAAGTGGATCTCGACAGCGTTCGGCAGGCCATCAACGATGCCCGCGAGGAAGCGATCATCCGCCAGCAGGGCCGAGAGGCGGCGGAAGCCGAGGACTGATCTGGGGAGGGCATCTGTATCATCGGGGGCCTCCGTTCCGCCACGATGCCGCCATGACTGCCACCTCGCCTTATCCGATTGGAACCCCCGGCCAGCCTTGGGGCGACGCCGAACGCGCCGCATGGCGCTCGCGCCAGCGCGTGCAGCGCCGCTACGCCGAGGACGTGCTGCCGCGCATCGAGGCCCTGCGGGCCAAGTTCGATGTGGCCGAGTACGGACGCGTGGTGTCGGAAGGCGAGACCTTCCCGCTGTTCGCCATGCGCAGCCGCGATTGGAACGACGCGCTGCCTACCGTGCTCGTTACCGGTGGCGTGCACGGCTACGAGACCAGCGGCGTGCATGGCGCGCTGGCCTTTCTCGAGCGCCACGGCGCGGCCTACGCCGGCCGCGTGAACCTTCTGGTGGCGCCCTGCATCAGCCCCTGGGCCTACGAGCGCGTGCAGCGCTGGAACGCCGAAGCGATCGACCCCAATCGGAATTTCCGCAGTGGTAGCCCCTGCGCGGAATCGGCAGCGATGGTTGCGCTGGTAGCGCCGCTACAGGGCCGCATCCGCCTGCACATCGACCTGCACGAGACCACCGACAGCGACGAGAACGAGTTCCGCCCAGCGCTCGCGGCGCGCGACGGCAAGCCGTTCTCGCCCGGCGAGATCCCGGACGGCTTCTATCTCGTCGGCGACACGCCGAACCCGCAGCTCGACTTCCAGCGCCATGTCATCGACGCGGTGGCAAAGGTGACGCACATCGCGCCAGCCGACGGGAAGGGGCAGATCATCGACTCGGACGTGGTGTCGCCCGGCGTGATCCTCTACCCGTTCAAGGCGCTGGGCCTCTGTGCGGGCCTCACTGATGCGCCGTACACCACGACGACCGAGGTGTATCCGGACAGCCCGCGCGCCACGCCGGAACAGTGCGTGGAGGCGCAGGTCGCGGCGGTGGTAGCCGCGGTCGATTACGCGTTGCATGCCAAGGATTGAGGAGAAGCGGATGGAACGAAGAGGCAAGACCGTCGAGTCGGGACGGAACGCGCGGTCGTCGATGCTGCTCCCCGCCGCGGTCCTTATCGTGACTTTGGCCTTGGGCGCTGCCGCATCGCTGCGATTCACCGGGACGTCCGAAGCCCCCCCCGCGCGCGACGACAAGCCACCGGCGGTCGTGGAGGCTGCTCCGCCACCCGTTGTCGAGCCTGTCGTGGAGGCCGTTGCCGCGGAGCCGTCCGCCGCGGCGTCCGTCGTTCCTGCTCCCGTCGTCGTGGTGCCCGAGGTCGTTGTTCCCGAAGGCCGTGCGGGGCTCATCGAGGCGCTGCGCCGCGGCGAATTGCGGCCGGGATCGCAGGCCGATGTCGAACGTTGGGTCGCAGCGGCGCGAGCCTCGGGGCAATCCATCGACCCCGGGCGCCTTTGGGGCGGCGCGATGGACGTGTTCGTGATCGAAAAGGACTTCATCGTTCCGGGGCGACTCACCGGCGCCGATGCGGTGATCTTCGTGCTCGATTCCGGCAGGCCCTTTCCCCGCGGCGATCTCGGCCACTCTCTGGTCCTCGATGTGCCGTCGGCGGCCTGCATCGGGGTCGCCTGCAGCATCATGCTGTCGCAGTAAGTCCCGACAAAGGCGGCGTCAGTTCGACGCCACGGGCTCCACCAGCGACGGTCCGTCATTCCGCGGATTCCCCACCGCCGGCCCCACCGCGTGCCAACGAAGGCTCGGTCGCGGCGCCGAAGCGAGCAGGGGCCCCAGCGCCGGCGATGGTGCGGTGAGCCAATCAGCGAACTGCGGGGCTTGCAGCATCAGCGGGCGACGGTGGTGCAGGGCGGCGAGTTCGCCCTCGGCGGCTTCGGTGACGATGCTGAAGCTCAACAGCGGCGTGCCGTCCGCCGCGTTCCAGCGGTCCCAGAGCCCGGCGAACATCAGCAGCGGGGCGTCGCTGGGCTGCAGGTAGAACGGCTGCTTGTGGCCCTGCGCGTCCGTCACCCACTCGTAGTAGCCGTTGGCGGGCACGAGGCAGCGGCGGCGTTGCCACGGACCGCGGAAGGCGGGCTTCTCCGCGGCGGTTTCGATGCGGGCGTTGATGAGGGTTGGCAGGGATAAGTGCATTTTTTGCCCACAAGTGCCGTAACTATCTGTTTAGGCGAGCCTTTTTTCACCTCCCCAACCTCGTCATGCTCCTGGGGGAGTCGGGATTTCGGGAGCGCGCTTGATCTCAAGTTTCTCGAAGAGAAGCTCAATGGCGCAGGCACGGGCCTCAGCCACTCCCTGAGCCAACTCTGCGGCTCTTTTCGCCTGGCGCTCGCTTTCGAGCGCGTTGCTCAACTCTGCCGCTTCGCTCTCAAGCTTCTGCCGAGCGGCGGTCTCCGTCGCGAGTCGACGACGCAGGTCTTGGACCTCTCGCGCCACGCTCTCGAGCTCCGTGATCCGTTGGTCACGCTGACGCAGGCCCGACTTCAGATCGCGGACCTCCCCTCCC
>JAJTHD010000086.1 GCA_021297925.1 Lysobacteraceae bacterium | reverse complement strand
GTCGGCGAGGTAGATGAAGTCGTTGAACGAGGTCCGGTAGACCGCCGCGCGGCCGTCGAAGCGCCCGGCGTGCAGGTGGGCGCCCAGTTCGTAGCGGTTGGCGCGCTCCGTCTCCAGCAGGGGGTTGCCGATCTCGTAGGCCGAGGTCGCGATATGCGGGCCTTCCGAGTAGAGCTCCTCGGCCGTCGGCGCGCGCTCGGCGCGATCCGCGTTCAGCGTGAAGTGCCAAGCTTCCGAAGGAGCCCAGCGCAGGCCCAGTGACGCGCTGTCGGCGGTGAAGTCGCGCTGCGCGAGGCCGTTCGCCATGTCGACGTCGACGCGGTCGCGGCGGACGCCGATCTCGGCCTTGACCGTCCCGAAGCTGCGCTCCTGCAGCAGGAACACGCCTTCCTCTCTCGTGTCCGTCGCCGGGACGAACGCCTCGTCGCCCACGGTCTCGAAGTCCCGCTGGCCGTACTGCAGCCCGATCGCGCCGTCCCAGCCCCACAACGTGTTCTGCACGGCCTCCAGTCGGACCTCGTCGGCGTCGTTCGCGAAGCGGGTGCCCGGCGATGGGCCCTCGAACTCGACGTGGCGGTATTCGTTGCGGACGCCGCGGACGCTGACCTGCTTGAACGGGCCCAGCGCGTTCACGCCGAACTTGGCCTCGCTGCGGGACTGGTCCATGTCGATCCGCACGTCCTCGTCGTCACCGTGGCTGTGGCCGGGCACGCCGTACTCGGTGGCGAAGTCGGAGAGCGACGCTCCCCAGAAGACGCGATCGCCGAGCCAAGCGAAACCGCCCGAGGCGGCCGTGGTGTTCGTCGCGGAGTTCTTCAGGGTGCCGCGCTCGAAGTCCGCGGGGTTTTCACCCTCGGCGACTTCCTCGGCGCGCTTGTCGGCCGAGTAGGCGAAGCCCGGGATGTCGATGTTCCCGGTGTCCCTCACGAGGCCATCGAGGTGCCACGCGAACTTGCCGTCTCCGCCGTCGAGGCGGAACAGGCCGGCGCCCTCGCCGTTGGCGCTGCCGGCGCGCACTTCGGCGCGGCCGCTGATGAAGCGCTCGGCGCGCGCGCGGGATGCGGTTGTCGACGACGTTCACGGCGCCGCCGATGGCGCCCGAGCCGAAGAAGAGGTTCGCCGGACCCTTCAGGACCTCGATGCCGTCGGCGAGGAACGGGTCGATCGTGACGGCGTGGTCGGCGCTGACCGTCGAGGCGTCAAGTGATGAGAGGCCGTTCGCGAGCACCTGGACGCGGCTGCCGTCAAGGCCACGGATCACCGGGCGACCGACGCCCGGACCGAACGACGCGTTCTGGACGCCCGTCAGGCCGTCCACCGTATCGCCCAGCGTGGCGGCACGACGCTCGTCGAGGGCGATCCCCGTCAGGACCTCGGCCGGGCGCGCCAGCTGCTCGACCGGCGTGTCGAGCGGGCTCGCGGTTACCTTGACGGTGTCCAGCGTGCGCGCGTCGTCGCGGTGCTTGTGCGGGTGCGTGCCGTCTTTGGCGTAGGCCGGGGCGGCCAGCGCGGCGAAAACGGCAAGGGCGAGCGTGGATCGGGGCAGCAGTCGGTGCATGGGTCGTCGACCTGGTTCAGGAAGAGGAAGGGGGGGGCTTAGCGACTCGATGTTATAGTGTTACCTGATGATCGCAACTCGGGCAAAGGTCATGCATCACGCCGTCTCCACCTCTGCCTCCGCCGAGATCCGCGGTCGCTGGTACGACCGGCTGGGCGTGGGCGCGGCGGCGCTATGCGCCGTCCATTGCGCGCTCTTGCCGGTGACCATCGCCCTGCTTCCGGCCCTCGGCCTCGGGATCCTGGCGTCCCACGCCTTCGAAGTGGCCTTCCTTTTCCTCTCGACCACGTTCGCGATCCTGTCGGTGGGCCACAGCCTGCGCCACCACGGTCGCTTCCACGCGTGGGGACTGCTCGTGGCCGGTCTCGGGATCCTGTACCTCGAGCGCCTCGTGCCCGCCATCCACGAACAGCCCGTCCCGCATGCAATGGTCATGAGCGTCGGCGGCCTGCTGGTCGCGCTTGCCCATTGGGTCAACCTGCGGCGCGCCCATGACGGCCGGCCCTGCGTGCACCCGCATGAACACGGCGACGACGCGCCGGATGCGCACGCCCATCCGCACCGGCACTGACGGCGCGAGCGCGGGGTGCTAGACTCGCGCCCCTTTCCGTCCCATCGACACCGCATTCAGGAGATTCCCATGGGTAAGGGTGACCGCAAGACCGCCAAGGGCAAGCGTTACAACGCGTCCTACGGCAATGCCCGTCCGCACACGGCGCTGGCCAAGGCCGCCGGCAGCACCGTGAAGGCCGCCGCCCCCGCCAAGGCCGTCGCCAAGAAGGCGCCGGCGAAGAAGGCCGCCGCCAAGAAGGCCTGACCCCCGCCCGCGCCATGCGCGGACCGGTTCCGACGCCCCGCCGACGCGGGGCGTCGTCGTTTCGGCGGACGTCAGGCGAGGCGCCGCCCTGCGGCCCACAGGCCGGTCGGCCGCACGTCCCCGATCCAGTAGGCCAGTTCGGCCGGGTGTCGGACCGGCCAGAGCGCGATGTCCGCTCGTAGCCCGGCGACCAACCGACCACGGTCGTCGAGGCCGAGCGCCGTCGCGGCGTGGTGGGTGGCACCGCGCAGGGCCTCTTCGGGCGTCAGGCGGAAGTGGGTGCACGCCAGTCCCATGGCCAGCGGTAGCGAGCGCACCGGCGAGGTGCCCGGGTTCAGGTCGGTGCTTACGGCCATCGGCACGCCGTGGCGTCGGAAGGCATCGATCGGCGGGCGTTGCGTTTCGCGCAGGCAGTGGAAGCTGCCGGGCAGGAACACGGCCACGGTGCCGGCCGCGGCCATGGCGGCAACGGCGTCCTCGTCCGAGTACTCGACATGATCGGCGGACAAGCCGTGGAAGGCCGCGACGAGCGCGGCGCCGCCGCCGTCGGAGAGCTGGTCGGCGTGCAGCTTCACCGGCAGGCCGAGGGCGCTCGCCACGTCGAACAGCCGGCGCACCTGCGGGGCCGAGAAGGCGATGCGCTCGCAGAAGGCGTCGACGGCGTCCACGAGCCCCTCCGCGTGGAGGATCGGCAACCAGCCGCTGACGGCCTCGATGTAGTCGTCCGGGCGGCCGGCGAACTCCGGCGGCACGGCGTGGGCCGAGAGGCAGGTGGTCCGCACGGTGATGCCGATGGTCGTGCCGATGCGCCGGGCGACGCGCAGCATCTTGGCTTCGTGCTCGAGCGCGAGGCCGTAGCCGGACTTGATCTCCAGCGTGGTGGCCCCGCTGTCGACGAGGGCCTGTGCACGGGGCAGGGACGCGGCGAACAGCGCGTCCTCGTCGGCCGCGCGGGTGGCGCGCACGGTGCCGAGGATGCCGCCGCCCGCGGCCGCGATCGATTCGTAGCTGGCCCCAAGCAGGCGCTGCTCGAACTCCCCGACCCGGTCCCCGGCGAAGACCAGGTGCGTGTGGCAGTCGATGAGGCCGGGCGTGGCCAGCGCGCCCCCGCCGTCCAACGGCTCGAGACCCCGGTACTCGCGGGGCAGGGCAGCGAGGGGGCCGCACCAGGCGATCCGGCCGCTGATGATGGCGATCGCCGCATCCTCCACGACGGACCAGCCGTCCGGCCCGTCGAGGGTGACGAGGCGGAGATGGCGCAGCAGGGCGGCGTCGGCCATGGCGTCGCGAGGTCGGAGGCGGGCGGCTAGCATAGCGGCCTCGCCTTCGGAGTCCCGACGCATGCGCGTCATCGATGCCGCCTTCTGCTTCGACGGCCGATCCCCCGGTGGCCCGCGGCGCCTCGCCTGGGACGCGCAGGGGGTTGTGGTACCGGCAGGCGCGGGCCCCGTGTCGGGAGACGTCCCGACGGCCAGCTGGGTCTTGCCGGGCATCGCGAACCTGCATTCGCACGCGTTCCAGCGGGCGATGGCGGGGCTGGCCGAGGCCGCGGGGAGTGACGAGGACAGCTTCTGGACGTGGCGCGAGACCATGTACCGCTTCGCCGGTCGGTTTTCGCCGGACACGGTGCGCGCCGTCGCGACGCAGCTCTACGTCGAGATGCTCGAGGCGGGCTTCACCAGCGTCTGCGAATTCCACTACCTGCACCATGCGCCCGACGGGCGGCCCTATGCCCCGGCCACCGCGATGGCGGACGCGCTGTTCGAGGCCGCCGAGACCGCCGGCCTGCGCATCACGCTGCTGCCGGTGCTCTACCAGCGCGGCGGTTTCGACGGCCGGGCACTGTCGAGCCGCCAAGCGCGCTTCGGGCACGGCACCGAGGCCTTCCTCCGCTTCCATGAAGCCCTTTGTGCGCACCGCTCGCCGATGCGCCAGGTGGGCATCGCCTTCCACAGCCTGCGCGCGGTCGACACGGCGGTGATCCGCGAGGTCCTCGCCGCGCGGGGCGACGCGACGGGGCCGCTGCATGTCCACATCGCCGAGCAGCCGGCCGAAGTCGAGGACTGCCTCGCGGCGCACGGCCAGCGCCCGGTCGAGCGGCTCGTGGCCGAGGTCGGGATCGACGCGCGCTGGACCCTCGTGCATGCCACGCACCTTTCCCCGGTGGAGACCGCCGCGATCGCGGCGTCGGGCGCGACGGTCGCCTTGTGCCCGACGACCGAAGCGAACCTCGGCGACGGCCTGTTTCCGCTGCGCGAGTTCGTCGCCGCGGGCGGACGCTACGGCGTCGGGTCCGACAGCCATGTGTCGGTGTCGCCGGTCGAGGAGCTGCGCTGGCTCGAGTACGGCCAGCGTCTTGCGGAAGGCCGGCGCACGCGGGCGACGCTGGTGCCCGGCAGCACGGCCGAGGCGATGCTGCGGGCCTGCGCCGCCAGTGCGGCGGCCTCCACCGGCCTGCGGGTCGGAACGCTGGCCGAGGGGCAGGGGGCCGACTGGCTGGTGCTGGATGCGCAGGCGCCGGCGCTGTCCGGGGCGATCGACGCTGACGTGTTGGACCGTTTCGTATTCGCCGGCAACCGCCCCCTCGTGCGGGAGGCCTGGGTCGCCGGCCGGCGCGTCGTCGCGGAGGGCCGGCATCGGCTCGGCGAGGCCGCCGCCGAGCGTTATGCCGCCGCTTTGCGCGCCCTGCGCGCCTGAGCGGAATCGGCGAGCGACCGGGCGGCCGCGATCACGTCGCTGAGGACGCCGGCGGCGGTGACCTCGGGGCCGGCGCCCGGGCCGCGCAGCCAGAGCGGACGATCGTCCTGCAGGTCGGTGCGGATGCGCACCAGGTTCTCCCCGGCCGCCAGATGGGCGAACGCGCTGTCACCGGGCACGCGCTCCAGTCCGATCCGGGCCCCGTTGGCATCGACGTGGGCCAGCATGGCCCAGCGTTCGCCGGTGGCGCGCACGGCGGCAAG
>JAJTHD010000188.1 GCA_021297925.1 Lysobacteraceae bacterium | reverse complement strand
CGTGCCGTGCTGGTCGTCGTGGAAGACCGGGATGTTCATCCGCTCGCGCAGCTTGCGCTCGACGATGAAGCACGCGGGTGCCTTGATGTCCTCGAGGTTGATGCCGCCGAAGGTGGGTTCGAGCGAGGCGATGATGTCGACCAGCTTGTCCGGGTCCTTCTCCGCCACCTCGAGGTCGAAGACGTCGATGCCGGCGAACTTCTGGAACAGCACGCCCTTGCCTTCCATCACCGGCTTGGCCGCCAGCGGCCCGATGTCGCCGAGGCCAAGCACGGCGGTGCCGTTGGAGATGACCGCCACGAGGTTGCCGCGGGCGGTGTAGTCGCGCGCGGTGGCCGGGTCGGCCACGATCGCCTCGCAGGCCGCGGCCACGCCGGGCGAATAGGCGAGGGACAGATCGCGCTGGGTGACCAGCGCCTTGGTCGGCATGACCTTGATCTTCCCGGCGGGCGCCTGGCGGTGGTAGTCGAGGGCGGCCTGCTTGAACGCGTCTTGGTCGGACATCACGGCGGTCGTTGGAATCGGAGCCGCATTCTAGCCACGGCCCCAGCCCCCCAGCGCACGCCGGCGTATGGCCCGGCGGACGCGCTCAGCGCGGGGCGTCGCGGGCCGCGGGCTCCGGGACGCCGAACAGCGCGGGCATCGCGTCCTGGCGACCGAGGTCGACCCGGTCGAGCCGGATCGTGTTGGCGAACAGCGAGAACGCCAGCAGGCCGGCGAGCCCGTTGGCCCGGCGGGCCCAGGGGGGAAGGAAGCGCGGCGGGGCGATCGAACCGTCCTCGAACGCGGGGGCGAGGTCGAAGACGTCCTCCAGCGCCAGCTTGCCAGCGAACAGCCGGTGGGTCAGCGCCAGCTTCCGGTGCCTCAGGCACCAGCGGAAGAAAGTGTGCACGCGGACGAGGCCGGCGAGGTAGACGCCGTCCTTGGTGAAGGCCGCGCCGCCCGTCAACGGCACGCCGCGGAACACGCGGGCCGCCGACGCGAAGCTCTCCGCCTCGCGCTGGCCGGCCTCGAGGAAGAAGCGGAACACGTCGATGAAGTCGGCGCCGCGCAGCGCCATGTCGATGGCGAGGATGCGCAGGCTGATGCGCTTCATGCGCTCGATGTCGATGTGGCCGGTGATCAGCTCGGCAAACGTGGCGAGCCCCTCCTGCGTCGGGATGATCCGCGGCGAGGTGCGCGCCAGCGAGCCGAAATGGGGCTGGGCCCGGCCGTTGAGGGCGGTCAGCGTGTGGACGAAGGCCTCGTGCTCGCGCAACTGGTGCACGTCGTACTCGCTGAAGGCGGCCCCGGCGCGCAGCCGGAGGCGCGTCGGTCCGGCGGCGGCCTTCGCGATGAGGTCGGCATCGAGCTCCACGGCCACCTGACCGGCGCCGAAGAAGGCGTCGAGGTCGATCTGGAGCCGGTCGCGGACCGTGGCCGCCTCGACGGCATCGTCGTCGTCCCCACCGCGGAGTTCGGCGTCCAGCTCGTCGGCGATCCGCACGAAGTGCAGCGCGGCATCGAGCCCGGAGACTTGGCCGCCCGGCAGCATGTCGCCCGGGCGTCCGAACAGCCGGATCGAATGCTCGGTGACGCCGGCGGTGCCGACGGCCTCGAGCAGGGCGGCGGTCGTGTGCCAGCTGTCGGCGGTGCGCTTCAGGTACAAGCCCAGCGGCGTCTCCGGGTCGCAGGCCGCGGCGATGGCGCGCAGCTCCGAACGCACGTCGCCGAGGTCCTCGGCCTCGTAATCGGGTTCCGGGAGGCGATGGACGCCACGGCGCCATCGGTCGAGGAACTCGGCCTGCACGCGGCGGCGCCAGCTCACGGCTTGGAGCAGGCGGAGGCGGCGCGTCGCGCGGACGAGGCGGGCGTCGAGCGCGGCGAGGGTGGCGAGGTGATCGGTCACGGCCCTCGACGGCCCGGGAGGATGGGGCAAGCATAGCGCCGAGCGTTGACCGCGAACCGCCGTGGTCGCAGCCTTGCAGGCATGCCCGACCTCCGCCCCGAGCAAGTGCCCCGCCCAGGCCGGCGACGCAGCCTGCGGACCCGCGTGGCGGCGTGGATCGGCGCCGGCGCCACGATCGCCGCGGCGCTCGCAGGCATCGCGCTGTACAAGGTGGCCGAACGCCGATCGCTGGCCGACAGCGAAGCGACGTTGCAGCTGAGCCTGCAGCGCACGGGCGCGGAGCTGCGGGGCCTGGTCGGCAGCGTCGAGGTCTCGGCGGCCATGCTGGCCCGCGCCGAGGCCGCGATCGCCGGGGACGAGGCCCGGGCCCGGGCCCTGCTCGACGCGACGGTATCGTCGGGTCCGGCCATCGCCGGAGGCCTGCTGGCCCTCGAGGCCGTGGCCTCGCCGCGAGGGGATCGCCCTTGGGCGCTCTACGCCGGGCGGCGGGGTCGCGTGTTGCACCACAGCGACCTGCTCGAGGACGGCCTGGACGTCACGGCCCAGCCCTGGTACCGCGACACCGTGGTCGCGACCGGGCCCCGCTGGTCCGCGCCGTACTTCAACGACACCGCCGGCGGGCGCTGGATGGTCACGCTCAACCAGCCGCTGCCCAACGGCGGCGGCATGGCGCGCGGGATGGCGAGCCTCGATGTGCCGATCGACGCCTTCAACCGGGCGCTCGCCCCCTTCCGTGACGATCCGCGCCTCCAGGCGATCCTCTTCAAGGGACCGTCGTGGGTCGGCGACTCGCGTTGGCTGTCGATCGGGACGCCCCCGCCGAACGACGGCACCCTGGTCCGGCTCACCGCGCCACTCGACGCATCGCTGGACGGCCGCCTCGTCGATCTCGCGGACGGCCGTCGCGGAACCGCGATTGGCGTGGGCGGCGACTGGCGGCTGGTCGCCCTGCTCGACGATGCGGTGGTGCTGGCGCCGCTGCGCGAGGCGGCGTGGCGCTTCGTCGGCGGGACCCTCATCGCGATCCTGCTGCTGGCGCTGCTCAGCAACGCGCTCGCGCGACGCGTGACCCGGCCGCTCGTGCAGCTCGGCGACAGCGCCCAGAAGCTCGCACGTGAGGGCTTCGCGATGCCGCACGCGCTGCTGGGCCGCCGCGACGAGATCGGCCAACTCGCCCGCGCGCTGGACGCCGCCGACACGGCGCTGCGCCAGCAGATGGCCCAGACCCAGCGGCTGGCCCTCGAACAGCAGAAGCTCGACAGCGAACTCCGCCTCGCCTATGACCTGCAGCAGTCGATGCTGCCGCCCTCCACCGCCGTCGACGTGGCGGAGGGCCGCCTCGACATCCAGACGTACCTCAAGCCGGCGAAGAGCGTCGGTGGCGACTTCTATGCCTTCCACCCGCGCGAGGACGGCATGGTCTGGTTCGCCATCGGCGACATCAGCGACAAGGGGGTGCCCGCGGCGCTCTTCATGGCACGCACGGTCGCCGTGCTCGAGGCCACGGCGCGCAGCACCGATTCCACCGCGATGATGCTGGCACGCGCCGCGCCGCGACTCGCCGAGGGCAACGAGAACTGCATGTTCGCGACGGCGCTGTGCGGGCTGGTCGACCCGCACACCGGCCTGTTCGAGGTCGCGAGCTCCGGGCACGAGCTGCCGCTGCGGGTACGGGCCGACGGCCGAGTCGAGGCCTTGGCGATGGAGACCGGCGCCCCGCTGGGCATCGACCCGGACGCCTACGGCGAGGGCCACGCCGGGATGCTGGCCCCGGGCGACTGCCTGTTCTGCTTCACCGACGGCGTGACCGAGGCCCGCGACCGCCATGGCGAACTCTTCGGCGAGGCGCGGCTGCACGCCGTGCTGTCCGTCCCGGGGCGCACCGCCGAGCAGCGCGTGGCCGACGTGGTCGCCGCCGTCGAGGCCTTCGCCGAGGGCGCCGAACCGGCGGACGACATCACCCTACTGGCGGTCGGGTTGGTCGCCCCCGAACAGCCGCAGGACACCGCGATGCACTTCTCGATCTGGCCCGCCGGCCTGCGGGCGATGAACCGCGCCATCGACGAATGCCTCGCCAGCCAGGGCATCGACGCCGAGGGGCAGTCGGACGTTCGGCTGGTGCTGGAGGAACTCCTCGCGAACGCGCTGGACCATGGCGGCGCCGGGGACTGCAGCGTCGACCTGTCCTTCACCGAGCGCACCATCACCCTGCGGATCGTCGACGACGGCGCGGCGTTCAACCCGCTCGACACGCCGGATCTCGAACTCGACGAGAATGACCTCGACCGCCCCATCGGCGGCCTCGGCATCCACCTGATCAAGACCATGGCCCTCGACGCGATCTACGCGCGCGAGGACGACCGCAACCGACTCACCCTCGTCCTTCCAAGGAATCCGCCATGAGCGACGACCTGCGCATCGCCCTCGAAGGCGACGGCGCCAAGCGCACCTGCCGCCTCGCCGGCCACCTCGACACCCACACCTACCAGATCGCCGACGCGGCGCTCGAGCCCGCGCTCTCCGACCCCGGCGTGCAGTTGCTTGTGCTGGACCTGACCGGCCTCGAGTACATCAGCTCGGCCGGCCTGCGCACCGTGTTCAAGGCGCGCAAGGCCATCGGCTCGCGCGGCGGCAAGGTGCTGGTCGCGAACCCGCAGCCGCAGATCCGCAAGGTCTTCGACCTGGTGAAGGCGGTGCCCTTCTCCGAGATCTTCAGCTCGACGGCCGAGGCCGACGCCTACCTCGACGCGATGCAGAAGCGGGTGCTGTCGGGCGAGGACGATTGAGGGCATCGACGCTCGGCCGCGCAGCGAACCGCGCTCGGCGTGGGGTGATCCGCGATAGCGAGCCACGGAAGGCGAGCGGCGCGAGTGAGCCCATGGATGGGCGACCGAGCGGAAAGCGGATACCCCGCGTCGATGGCAGGTTCGCCTTGCGGGGGCGCCAGCCTCACGACGGCAGGCGCGCGTCCTCCATCAGCGCCGCCCGAACTTGTCCTTGCCGCCCGGCTTCGGCCGCCCGCCCTTCGGCGCCTGCCGCGCCTCCTGCCGCCGAGCGGCCAGCGTGGTCGCCGCGGCGTCCCGCTCGTCGCGCAGCTTGACGTAGTGGGCCCAGCGCGCCTCGTCGAGCTCACCGGCCTCGAGCGCGGCTTGCACCGCGCAGCCCGGCTCGTTGAGGTGGGCGCAATCACGGAAGCGGCATTCGCCGGCCAGCGCCTCGATGTCCTCGAAGACCTTGTCGCTCAGGTCCTCCTCGCCGACGAGCTTGAGCTCGCGCATGCCCGGCGTGTCGATCAGGCAGCCGCCCTGCGGCAGCGGGATCAGCACCCGCGAGGTGGTCGTGTGACGACCCCGCGAGTCGGTCTCGCGCACCTCGGCCGTCTTCATCTTCTCGCGGCCCAGCAGGGTGTTGGTCAACGTGGATTTCCCCGCGCCCGAACTGCCGACCAGCACGCAGCTGCGACCCGGCCCGAGGTAGGGCACCAGCACGGCCGCGCTGGCCGCGTCCTTGCCGTTGACGATGTGCAGCGGAAAGCCGGCATCCACCAGCGGTTGCAGCAGGTCGGCGGCGGCGCCGGACAGCTCGCCGGCGAGATCAGACTTGGTGAGGACCAGCACCGGGGCCGCGCCGCTGGCCTGCACCAGCAGCAGGTAGCGTTCGATGCGGCGCGGGTTGAAGTCACCGTCGAGGCCGGTGACCACCAGCACGTGGTCGATGTTCGCCGCGATCGGCTGCTGCTGGTAGTGCTCGCCGGCGGCGGCGCGGCGCAGCAGGGCGTGGCGCGGCAGCAGTTCGGTGATGGCCTCGCCCTTCGCATCCAGCAGCACCCAGTCGCCGACCACGGCGCGGTCCTCGGCGCGGAAGCGGGGGCGTGTCCACGCCGCGGGCGGCTGCACGCGGCGGGCCTCGTCGAGCGTGGTGGCCACCACGTAGGCGTTGCGATGCTGCCCGACCACGCGGGCGATCGCGGCCCGCGGCAGGCCGAGCAGCGCCCGAGCGGCGGGTGCATCCTCGCGCCAGCCCATGGGCCGGAGGGCCTCGAAGTCGTCGGGGGTCCACGTCATCGCGCGCAGTTTACGCGGGCTTCCCACCGCCTTGACCGCCAGCGCGACACTCTCCTTGGCATGGACACCTACCGCGCCACTCTCCTCACCCTCGCCGGCCTCGGCTTCCTCGGCTTCGGCCTGTGGTTCCTGGTCGACCCCATCAGCCCACTGGCCGCCATCGGCATCACCGCCACCGGCGCGCCGGCGGCGACCGAGTTCCGGGCCTTCTACGGCGGCCTCGAAGTCGGTCTTGCCGTCCTGTTGCTGGCCGCAGCGGCTCGACCGGACTGGCGGGTCCCCGGGCTCTGGCTGGTGCTGGCCACGAACGGCGGGATCGCGGCGGGCCGACTGCTCGGGGTCGCGCTGGACGGCGTCTGGGTGCCCTTCTTCACGTATGCACTGGTCTGGGAAGTGGGCTTCGCCCTGCTGGCGGCGATCGGCCTGCGAGGCGCCGCACGCGCGGACTGACGAGGCGACCCGCCCGAGCCACGGCCCCACGGGCTTGCGCTACGCTCGGGGCTTTCCCGGCCCCAGCCCCGCCCCATGCCGTCGAACACCCTGCCAACCCGCGAACGCCTCCGCGAAGTGCGCTACGAGATCCGCGGCGACCTCGCCCGCCGCGCCCGTGAGCTGGAGAGCCACGGCCACAAGCTGATCAAGCTCAACATCGGCAACCCCGGGGCCTTCGGCTTCCGCGCGCCGGAGCACCTGCAGCGCGCCATCGCCGACCACATCCACGACACCGACCCGTACACGCACCAGCAAGGCCTGCCACAGGCCCGCGAGGCGCTGGCCGCGCACTACAAGGCCCGCGGCACGCCGCACGTGACGCCGGATCGCATCTTCGTCGGCAACGGCGTCTCGGAACTGATCGACATCGCCTTGCGCGCGCTGCTGAACCTCGGTGACGAAGTGCTGCTGCCGAGCCCGGACTACCCGCTGTGGAGCGCCGCGACCATCCTCAACGACGGCATCCCGCGCTACTACAGCTGCCGCGCCGAGAACGGCTTCCTGCCCGATCCCGAAGAAATCGAGCGGATGATCGGGCCCAAGACCCGCGCGCTGGTGCTGATCAATCCGAACAATCCGACCGGCGCCAGCTACCCGAAGCCGCTGCTGGAGAAACTCGTCGCGATCGCGGCGAAGTACCGCCTGCTGCTGATGGCCGACGAGATCTACGACGGCATCCTCTACGACGACCACGTGTTCCAACCGCTCGCGCCGCTGGCTGGCGACGTGCCCTGCCTCACCTTCAGCGGCCTGTCGAAGGTGCACCGCGCCTGCGGCTGGCGCGTGGGCTGGGCGGTGCTGTCCGGCGATCCGCTGCGCACCGGCGACTACCACCACGCGCTCGACCTGCTCGGCGCGCTGCGCCTGTGCGCCAACGTGCCGGGCCAGTTCGCCATCGAAGCTGCGTTGAAGGGCGGCGACACCATCACCCCGCTCACCGCGCCCGGCGGCCGACTGCACGCCTCGCGCCAGGCCGTGCTGGATGCGGTGGCGAAGAGTGATTTCCTCTCGGTCGTTGCGCCGCAGGGCGCGCTGTATGCCTTCCCGAAGATCGACACCGCGCGCCTGCCGGAATTCGACGACTACCGCTTCGCGCTCGACCTGCTGGAAACCGAGCACGTGCTGATCGTGCCGGGCAGCAGCTTCAACGTGCCCTACCGCGACCACTTCCGGGTGACCCTGCTGCCGCAGGCCGACGAGATCAGCGAGGTATTCCGCCGCATCGAACGCTCGCTGTCGCAGTACGCCGACCGCGGCGGTGCGCGCCAGAGCGCCTGAGGCCATGCGTCACGGCTTCCTCGCCCTCGGCGACAGCTACACCATCGGCGAGGGCGTGCCCGAAGCCGGGCGCTGGCCGGTGCAGCTGGCCGCCCTGCTGCACGCGCGGGGCATCGCGCTCGACGCGCCGCGGATCATCGCGACCACCGGCTGGACCACCGACGAGTTGGACGCCGGCATCGACGCTGCGAACGCTGCCGATCCGATCCCGACCGACCACGCATTGGTCTCGCTGCTGATCGGCGTGAACAACCAGTACCGCGGGCGGCCGCTCGCCGAATACGAAGTGCAGTTCGCCGGCCTGCTCGAGCGCGCCATCGAGTTCGCCGCCGGCGAGGCGTCGCGGGTGATCGTGCTGGCCATCCCCGATTGGGGCGTCACGCCCTTCGCCATCCAGTCCGGCCGCGACCGCGCGCAGATCGCGGCGCAAATAGATGCCTTCAACGCCTCGGCCCGGCGCGTCGCCGAAGCCCGCGGTGCGAGGTTCGTCGACACCGCGCCGACCAGTCGCGAACGCGGTGGCGAGGTGGCGATGCTGGCCGACGACGGCCTGCATCCGTCGGCGGCGCTGTACGCTATGTGGGCCGACGAGGCGATGGCCGATGCGGTCTCCGCCTTGACCACGGGCCTCAGCGACAGCCCGACGGCTCGCTGAGCTGGACCACGCGCCGCATCGCGCGGTCCGACCACTGCCATTCGATGATGCTGCCCAAGCCAGCGACGAAGCCGCTGTGCTCGAGCTGCATCCGCTGGAGGCTGCTGGTGCCCAGCTCGACGCTCACGGTGCCCCGGTCAGAACGCGCCGAGGGTGGGGCGTAGGGGCAGTGCGGGCAAGGGCCGTCGAAGCGGACCGTTGGCTGGTCGATCCGCAACGAGGAGGCCGTGATCGGTTCCTGCGACCACAACCACACCGGCCGACCCAAGTGGTCGTACAGATAGCTGGCGATGATCGACTGCCGGGTCGCGGCGTCGACCTGCACGCTCCACCCGTACCCCGGGAGTTCGGGGGCGAACCACAATCCGCTGACATCCAGCGGGGGCGCGCCGGGCGAGGTGGAGAGGCAACCGGGGCCGCCCAGTCGATCGAAACGCTCGTAGCCCGAGCGCCCATGCAGATGGTACGTGAACGCGAATGCCGATTCGCTGATCGCGTTCACCGAGACCCAACCGACCCGCGTGGACACCGTCCGGCCGCCGTCCCAGCCGAACTCGTACAGCGGCGACGTCCAACTGGTCGCGCCCCGCGGGCTCACGTCGGTCATGTACCACGTCGACGACTTGTCCTCGCGGTAGGTGTACCAGATCAGCACCCAGTCGTTCCGGGCATAGTCGAGGAAGACACCATGCCCGGAACGCTGCGGGTTGTAGTAGTGGCCGGGGACCGGCTGCACGCGGGACGCGGCCGCCGTCGTCGAAACGGTGAGGGTCGGCGTCACGGCCCTCGGCGACTCGTTGGCGGGCGTCACGTACCAACGCCCCGGCGTGAGCCGCGTGGTGGAAAGCTCGATCGACTTCGTCGCTCCTGCCGCGGGGATCGTGAAGGCGGCCGCCCCGTCGTTCGCGTCGGACGGATCGTGCTCCGACTGCACCACGGCACGGGAGAGCCTCAACGCGACGCCCTCCGCGTCGCGCAGGTCGATCCGGACCGACGCCGCCGACGCCGGGACATCGAAGAACAGACGGGCCTGGCGTTCTGCAGGCATCAGCGCGATTGGCTGGCCCACGCCATCGCGCAAGGCGAGTGGAGACGGCCGCCCCCCGCGCCGGACGATCCGCAGGGGCGCCTCGCCGAGGAACGTGTCCCCCCGCCAGAAGGACACGTACGCAAGCCGTCGATCACCGACCAGCAGGGTCGTGTCGTCCCAGCCGATGCGCGTTGGCCATGCTTCGTCCCTCGAACGTGAGAAGGTCGGGCCGGTCACCGTGACCAGCGACACCGCCGGCGGCGTGGCCTCCTCGGCATAGACATCGACACGGACGGGCAGCGCGGCGGCGGTGCGGTTCTGCACCATGATCCAGTAGCTTTGGGCGCCTTGGCCCGCCTGACGCGGAATGCGCATGTCGCAGGACGCCCTCGCCGCGGCCGCCACGCTCGCGCACGCCATCTCGTCGATGTCCGGCTGGCCGTTCCGGTTGGCATCGAGCCCCACGAACACGGCGAGATCCGGGCGCTCGACCGCGCTGGAGGCGTCCACATGCACGCGCCACGCATCGGCATTCGCACCGGCGTTGGCCGGTACGTCACGCAGGACGAACGACGCCCCGGCGAGCCCTTCATCGAAGGGCGAATCGATCCCGAAAGAGGCGGGGATCGACCACGCGACCGACGACGGCGCCAGCAGCCCCCCGGTCCGGCGCACCGTGGGGGCTCCGGAAGGAATCGAACGGAAGTCGACCACCACCGAGCCGCTCTGGCCTTCGACCTCGAGCGAGGCGTCCACCGGCACGCCGGGGTTGGCGACAATCCACGCCGTCGCCTCGGAGCAGGTCACACCATCCGCCGCGCAGAGCCTGTAGCGGAAGGAATCGCGGATCGCCGTGAATGGGGTTCGCGGGCTGTAGGCGATGCGTCCGTCCTGGAGCACTTGGGCGGTGCCCGTCGTCGGTGCACGCACGATCGTCAGCCGGCGCAGGGCATCGAACCCGGTGGCGTCGAACAGATCGTTCGCAAGCACCGGCAGAACGGTGGTCACCGAGCCAACGCCAGGGGGCCGGTCAATGACGAGGCGATCCGGCAGGGCGAACATCAGCGGGCGGCCGCGGGTCGAAACCGGCAATCGCCAGGTGGACGTCGTCGTCGCGTAGCCCGGCCCCGACGCGTCCGCCACGATCACGCAGACTCCCATGCGCAAGGCGTCCACCCGGAGCTCGGCACCGGCTTCGACCCGGCAGATCTCCGGGGACTCCGAGCGGAAGGATGGCGTCATGCCCGACGGGCCGAGAAGCCCGTAGGGCAACGCCTCGGAGACGCCGGCCTCCAACGCGGCGGGCATGCCGAGGCCCAAGCTCGTGCGGGGCACACGACCCGATACGACATCGATCTCGACCAACACCGACCACTGGAAGTCGACGCCGTGCCGCGCCGCGGAGGAATCCGTCACCACGACCGGGAAGCGGGCGCCGGTGACCGGGGTCGTGGGCGTCCCGCTGATGCGGCCTTCGGCATCGATCGACACGCCGGCCACCAGTTGCCGCGGCGTGAACCGGAGCGGCGGCGTCGCGCCCGGCCCGTACACGCCAAGCCGGCCGGTCACCGGCACGCCGACCGCCATCTCCAAAGCGCGCCCGTATCCGACAAGTCGAAGCGCAGGCTGGACGACGAGGTCCACCCGTCGCGTCGCCGGGGCCAAGGTCGGGCTGCCGGCGAAGCGCGCGTCCAAGGACCGCCGGCCGACGGTGCGGAACGTGGCGTCGCAGAACCCCAAGGTGCCGGATGCCGTCACGGACATCACGGCGGTGCAAAGGCGGGTCTCGCCCTCGAACACATCGACCGTTGCACCGACCACGGATTCCGCAGATCGCAGGAACACGACCAAGCGGGTGGCGGCCCCCTCGATGACCGGCTCACCGACCGGCAGCGAGACATCGATCGACGTCGACGCCTGCGCCGAGGGCGGCCCCACCACCACGGCCGACTCGGCGGCCCCCGGGGACCCGACGACCACGCCATTGCCGGAGGCCGACAGCGCCGCGGCGAAGACCGCACCGCGGGGGAGGCTGGAGGGCCTCGGCTCGACCACCGGCCCGCGCTGCCACGTGCCCGCCGAAGGACGGTACAGGCGCACGGCATCGGACTCGGCGATGTAGAGGCCCAGGTCGCCGAACGCCGCGCGCAGATGCGGGCGGGGCGTCCCCGTAGTGCTCGCGCCAATCCCGGAACGCTCGACCCATCGTGAATCGGAAAGGCGTTCGAAATGCCGGCTCCCGTCGGCCGTCGGGACCACAAGGTGGCCACCGCGGAAGGCGGCGCCTGTGCCGAAACCCCACTCCGGCCACTCGACGCGCAGGAGTTCGGCTTCCCACGCCCAACTCGTACCGCTCCAACGCAGCGCATGGAACTCGGCGAACTCGTCGAAGCGCAGTCCGATGACCGCGCTGTCGCCGTCGATGACGAGGCTCAAGAGGCCGGATTGCTCATCCCACAGGCCGCCTCCAGGAACTCGCGCGGCGACGTCGATCCTCTGCAGTGGCGCGTCACCGGTTTGGGCGTCGAAGGCATGTATCGCGCGATCTTCCGACGCGGCGACGAGAAGGTGGCGGCCAGCCACCGCCACGCGAGAGCCGAAGCCATCCTGCTGCGGCGTTGCGCCCGCCCCCGGCTGGAGCACCCGCTCGAGCACCCACGCAGCCCCATCGCGGCGATAGACGGTGACCGACCCGTGCGGGATCTCCTCGCCTTGCGCGTCTTGGTGGACCCCCGGCGCCCCGACGTAGAGGCGGCCGGACTGGATCGCCACGGCGATGCCGAAGCGGCCGTAGCGGAACCCCGATCGACGGAGAGTGGCATCAAGGGCGAAGGGCGACGACGTCGATGAGCGCGTGTAGGCATAGACGGCGTCCGCACCGGGGTCCCCCACGATGGCGAACGACGATCCAAAAGCCACCGCGGATGCGGACTCGGTCGATGCGCCTGCGGGAGGAGCGAGGACGCGACGCTCGGCATCGGCCATCTGTGCATGGCACCAGCCTGCCATCATCAGGAACAGGCACGGCGCGATACGGGAACGCAGGAGGAACGCGAGTCCGGAGACGTCCATTTCTTCTGGGGGGAAGGCGACGGGGGAATGGCTCAGTAGTCTGCCGACGGTCGGTTTCAGCCGCAACATTCTGGCGCTCAAAGGGGTGAATACGAATGCACCCCGCCCCCCGAACGCCGCGCCATTGCTAGCGTCCAAGGCATCGTCAGGCGATTGAAGTCCCGGCTCTAGAACCGCGTGGTGAAGTCGGGGCTCGATGATCGACGCCATCACTGCGAGGGGAGCAGACGGCATGCGCGAGTGCGAAACTTCGGCCCAGGAGCCGGACCAGCGAACCGGACCGGTACGCGGGCTCCACGACCCGTCCTTCGAACACGACGCCTGCGGCTTCGGCCTGATCGCGTCGCTGGACGGCGTGCCGAAACGCCGCAACGTCGACCTCGCGCTGGACGCGCTGCAGCGCATGGCCCACCGCGGCGCGATCGCCGCGGACGGCGCCTCGGGCGACGGCGCCGGCATCCTCATCCAGAGGCCGACCGCGTGGCTCGCGGCCTGCGCCGCCGATATCGGCCTCGCGCTGCCGGCGCAGTTCGCCTCCGGCCTCGTGTTCCTGCCGCGGGACGTCCCCGCCGCGCAGGCGGCCCGGCAGAAGATCAGCGACGCCGCCCGCGAGAGTGGCCTGATCGTCGCCGGGTGGCGTCGCGTTCCGCTCGACCTCGCCGCCTGCGGCCCGATCGCCGACGCGCGCCGCCCGCATATCGAACAGGTGTTCATGACCCCGGCCGCCACCCTGTCCGAGGTGGAGTTCCGCCGCGCGCTGTTCGTGGCCCGCCGCCGGGCCGCGCTCGCCCTCGGCGGCGACGACGCCGGCTACTTGGTGACGCTGTCGGCCGACAGCATCGGCTTCAAGGCGATGGTCATCCCGGAGCGGCTGCCGCAGTTGTTCCCGGACCTGCGCCACCCGGCGATGGCGTCGACCTGCGCCATCGTCCACCAGCGCTTCTCGACCAACACTGCACCGCTCTGGCCGCTGGCGCAGCCCTTCCGGCACTTGGCGCACAACGGCGAGATCAACACCATCTCGGGCAACCGGGGCTGGGCGCGCGCGCGCCGCGCACTCTGGAAGGCCGAGGGCCTCGACTTCGCCACGCTGGGGCCGCTGGTCGGCGAGCACGGCTCCGATTCGCAGAGCCTCGACGACATGCTCGAGGTCATGCTGGCCGGCGGCTTCGATGCGCTCGCGGCGCTGCGCATCCTGATCCCCCCGGCGGCGCACACGCTCTCGACGCTGGATCCGGACCTCGCGGCGTTCTACGAGTACTACGCGCTGCACACCGAGCCGTGGGACGGCCCGGCAGCGGTGTCGTTCAACGACGGCCGCTACGCCGGCTGCCTGCTCGACCGCAACGGCCTGCGCCCGGCGCGCTGGGCGCGCACCGACGACACCCTGGTGATCGCCTCCGAGGCCGGCGCGTTCCGCATCGCCGACGAGACCATCGTCGCCAAGGGCCGGCTGGGGCCCGGCGAGATGATCGCGGTCGAACTCGCGTCGGGCCGCGTGCTCGACAGCGGCGCCATCGACCGCATCAACGCGGTCCGCCATCCGTTCAAGCAGTGGCTGAAGGGCGGCGTCAGCTACCTCGTCTCCGACCTGATCGACCCGGCGCTGGCCGCCGAGCCCTTCGACGACCTGGTGCTGGCGCGCTTCCAGCGCCGCTTCGGCCTCACGCGCGAGGAACGCGACGGCATCCTCAAGGTGCTGGCCGAGACCGAGGGCGAGGCCGTGGGCTCGATGGGCGACGACACGCCGCTGCCGGCCATGTCACAGCGACTGCGATCCCTGTACGACAGCTTCCGTCAGGCCTTTGCGCAGGTGACCAATCCACCGATCGACCCACTGCGCGAAACCGTGGTGATGACGCTGGCCACCCAGGTCGGGCAGGAGCGCAACGTCTTCGAGGCGCGTCCCGAGCACGCGAGGCAGGTACAGCTCAACTCGCCGGTGCTGAGCCAGCGCAAGCTGCGCGAGCTGCTGGCGATGCCCGACTTCGCCGAGCGCCATGCCCTGCTGCACCTGTACTGCCGGGAGGGCGAGGGCCTCGAAGCCGCGCTGCGCCGGCTGCGCGAGGAGGCCGTGGCCGCCGTGCGCGATGGCGCGGTGATCCTGCTGCTCTCCGACCGCTACCCGCCCGACGGGGCGCGCGCGGTCCATGCCCTGCTGGCGACGGGCGCCATCCACCACGCGCTGATCGATGCCGGCCGGCGCTGCGACTGCAACCTGATCGTCGAGACCGGCACGGCGCGCGACGCCCACCACGTGGCCTGCCTCGTCGGCGTCGGTGCCACGTTCGTCTATCCCTACCTCGCCTACCAGACGCTGCACGCGATGCAGCGCCACGGACAGCTGACCCTCCCCGGCGACGACCGCCAGCCGGGCCGGCGCTTCCGCCGCGGCATCAAGAAAGGCCTGCTGAAGATCCTCTCGAAGATGGGTATCAGCAGCCTCGCGAGCTACCGCGGCGCCCGCCTGTTCGAGATCGTCGGGCTGGCCCCCGAGGTGGTGGACCTGTGTTTCCCCGGCACGCCGAGTCGCATCGGTGGCGCCGGGTTCGCCGAGCTCGACGCCGACGCTGCCGAGTTTGCCGAACTCGCGGCCGACGACGCGGCGCCGCTCGAGATCGGCGGGCTGATGCAGTACCGCCCCGGCGGCGAGTACCACATGGCCAACCCCGACGTCGTCATCGCCCTGCAGCGCGCGGTCATGAGCGAAGCCCCCGAGGACTGGGCGGCGTTCCGCCGGGCCGTGGACGAGCGCCCGCCCTCCGCGCTGCGCGACCTGTTCGCTTTGAAGCCCCTGGGCCCGGCCGTGCCGCTGGCGGAGGTCGAACCGGCGTCCGCGATCCTGTCGCGCTTCGACTCCGCCGGCATGAGCCTCGGAGCGCTCTCCCCGGAGGCGCACGAGGCGCTCGCCACCGCGATGAACAGGCTCGGCTGCCGCAGCAATTCCGGTGAAGGCGGCGAAGACCCGGTGCGCCACGGCACCGAGAGGCGCAGCAAGATCAAGCAGGTGGCCTCGGGACGCTTCGGCGTGACCCCCAGCTACCTCGTCAACGCCGAGGTGCTGCAGATCAAGATCGCGCAGGGCGCCAAGCCCGGCGAGGGTGGCCAGCTGCCCGGCCACAAGGTCGACGCGCTGATCGCGCGGCTGCGCCACGCCCGCCCGGGCATCGGCCTGATCTCGCCGCCGCCGCACCACGACATCTATTCCATCGAGGACTTGGCGCAGCTCATCTACGACCTCAAGCAGGTCAACCCCGAAGCGCTGGTCTCGGTGAAGCTGGTCGCGCATGCCGGTGTCGGCACCATCGCCGCAGGCGTTGCGAAGGCCCAGGCGGACTTCATCACCATTTCCGGCCATGACGGCGGCACGGGCGCCAGCCCGATCAGCTCGATCCGCTACGCCGGTTCGCCGTGGGAGTTGGGCCTCGCCGAGGCGCAGGAGACGCTCAAGCGCAACGGCCTGCGAGAGCGTGTCCGGCTGCAGACCGACGGCGGCCTCAAGACCGGCCTCGACGTGATCAAGGCCGCCATGCTGGGCGCCGACAGCTTCGGCTTCGGCACGGTCCCGATGATGGCGCTGGGCTGCAAGTACTTGCGCATCTGCCACCTCAACACCTGCGCCACCGGCGTCGCCACGCAGGACCCGCGGCTGCGCCAGCACCACTTCAAGGGCCTGCCCGAGCGGGTGATCGCCTACTTCGCCTTCCTGGTCGAAGACGTCCGCGCCCACCTCGCCGCGCTGGGCGCGCGGTCGTTGGACGAGATCATCGGACGGGCCGACCGCCTGGTCGAACGCGACGACGTGGGCGACCGGCAGCGCCGCCTCGACCTTGCGCCCTTGAAGGCCCACGCCGCCCTGCCCGGTGCGGCGTCGCACCGCGCCGCGCCGCCCGTGCCCGCCCCGCCCAGCCCGCTGGCGCAGCAGCTGCTCGACGAGGCCCTTCCCGAGCTGCTGGCGGGCCGCCATGTCCGGCGCGAGGTCCGGATCGACACCGTCGACCGCAGCCTTGGTGCGGGACTGGCGGGGGCACTGGCGAAGCGCTTCGGAGACGCCGCGCCCCCAGCGACGCTCGAGCTGCACTGCCACGGCAGCGCCGGCCAGAGCTTCGGCGCCTTCAATGCCAAGGGCGTGCACCTGCACCTGCACGGCGAAGCCAACGACGGCGTCGGCAAGGGCATGGCCGGTGGGCGCATCGTCATCGCACCGCCGGCGGGGCACCGCTACCCCGCCTCCGGCTCGGCCATCCTCGGCAATGCCGCGCTGTACGGGGCCACCGGCGGCGAGCTCTACGCGGTCGGCCGCGCCGGCGAGCGCTTCGGCGTCCGCAACTCCGGCGCCACCGCGGTGGTGGAAGGCCTCGGCGACCACGGCTGCGAGTACATGACCGGCGGCCAGGTGCTGGTGTTGGGCCGGACCGGGCTGAACTTTGGCGCCGGCATGACCGGCGGCTTCGCCTACGTGCTCGACCTCGACCGCGCCTTCGTCGACCGCTACAACCACGAGCTGGTCGACATCCACCGTCTCGAGGCGGAGTCGATGGAGCACCACCTGCAGCACCTCCGGCTGCTGCTCCGGCAGCACGCCCAATGGGCCGGCAGCACCCTCGCCCGCGGCCTGCTCGACGATTTCCGCGAGGTGATCGGCAAGTTCTGGCTGGTGAAGCCGAAGGCGGCGAGCCTCGATTCGCTGGTCGCCGCATTGAAGAGGGCCGCCTGATGCCACGCACGCAATTCGATTTCCTCGACCTGCCCCGGCAGATGCCGAAGGAACTGCCCGTCGCCACGCGCCTCGGCCTCGACGTCGAGATCTATGGCAGGTTCGAGCCTGCCGAAGCCAAGGTCCAGGCCGGGCGCTGCCTCGACTGCGGCAACCCCTACTGCAGCAACGGCTGCCCGGTCGGCAACGCCATCCCGCAATGGCTGGAACTGGTGCGGCAGGGCCGGCTGTTCGAGGCCGCCACGCTGGCTCACGAGACCAACCCGCTGCCCGAGATCTGCGGCCGGGTTTGCCCGCAGGACCGGCTCTGCGAGGGCGCCTGCACGCTGGAGACCGGCTTCGACGCCGTCACCATCGGCAGCATCGAGAAGTACCTCGTCGACGAGGCCTTCAAGCAGGGCTGGCGGCCGGACCTCTCGCACGTGAAGCCGCGTCGCGAGCGCGTCGCGGTCGTCGGCGCCGGCCCGGCGGGCTTGGCCTGCGCCGACCGGCTGGTGCGCGCCGGCGTGGGCGTCACCGTATTCGACCGCCACGACGAGATCGGTGGCCTGCTCACCTTCGGCATTCCACCGTTCAAGCTTGAGAAGTCGGTGATCGCCACGCGCCGGCAGGTGCTCGAAGGCATGGGCGTGCGTTTCCAACTCGCCACCGACGTGGGCCGCGACATCGAGTTCGGCGCGTTGCTGGCCGGGCACGACGCGGTGTTCGTCGGCACCGGCGCGACCACGCCGGTGGACGCCCGCCTGCCAGGGCAGTCGCTGCCCGGTGTGCTGCCGGCCCTGCCCTTCCTGATCGCCAACGCGCGCCGCGTGCTCGGTCGCACGCTCGACGCCGACGATGCCGCGATGCTCGACCTCAAGGGCAAGCGCGTGCGCGTGCTCGGCGGCGGCGACACAGCCATGGACTGCGTGCGCACGGCCCGTCGCCTGGGCGCTGCCGAAGTCAGCTGCGTGTACCGCCGCGACGCCGAATCGATGCCCGGCTCCCGCCGCGAGGTGAAGAACGCCCGCGACGAGGGCGTCGAGTTCCTGTTCCACCGCGCGCCGCTCGCCATCGAGGGAGAAGGCCGCGTGCAGGCCCTGCGCGTGGCGCGGACAGAAGCCGCAGGCCGCGGGGCCTTCTCGATCGTCGAGGGCGAGTCGGAGACGCTCGCGGCCGACGTGGTGATCCTCGCCTTCGGCTACCGCGCCAGCCCGCCCGCGTGGCTGGCCGAGCACGGCGTGCGCCTCGCCGACAGTGGGCTGATCGTCGGTGTCGGCGCGTCCCCCTACCAGACCTCGGTGCCCAAGCTCTGGGCCGGCGGCGACGCCCTGCGCGGCGCCGACCTCGTGGTCACGGCGGTCCGCGACGGCCGCGACGCGGCGGCGGCCATGCTGCGGCAGTTCAAGGGGATCGCCATCCGCACGGCGGCGTGACGCCAAAGCGGGACCGCCCCCGTTCACCCGGGGGCGGCCGAGGGGCGGCGTACAATGCCGCCCTTCCTGTTTTTGACCGCCTGCCCGCCATGAGCCTCTCTGCCGACACCCGCGCCCGCATCGAATCGATCCTCGCCTCGCACGAGGTGGTGTTGTTCATGAAGGGCAGCCCGCAGCGTCCGCAGTGCGGGTTCTCGATGAAGGCCTCGAGCATCGTGGGCGGCATCGTCGCCGAGTACGCTCACGTCGACGTGCTGCAGGACCCCGAGATCCGCGAGGGCATCAAGGTGTACGGCCAGTGGCCGACCATCCCCCAGCTCTACGTGAAGGGCGAACTGGTCGGCGGCTCGGACATCATCGAGCAGATGCTGAACTCGGGTGAGCTGCACGCCCTGCTGGGCGGCGCGCTGCCCGAGCGCGTGGTGCCGTCGATCACCATCAGCGACGCCGCCGCGGCGCAGATCCGTGCGGCGATGGCCCAGCAGGGCGAAGGCCTCGCCCTGCACATGGCGGTGGACGCCAAGTTCAACAGCCGCTTCGAACTGAAGCCCGCCACCGGCCACGGGATCGTCGCCGAGGCGAACGGCATCAGCGTGCACTTCGATCTCGCCAGCGCCCCGCGCGCCAACGGCATCGCCATCGATTGGGTCGACCGCGGCGTCCAGGGCGCCGGCCTGTCGATCACCAACCCCAACGCCCCGGCCCAGGTCCGTCCGCTCGAGGTCCGCGACCTCGCCTCGCGGCTCGGCGAGTTCACCGTGGTCGACGTGCGCCCGCCGCAGGCCCGCGCGCTCGCGACCTTCCCCCACGCCCACGAGGTGCTGGACGAGGACAGCCATGACCGGCTGGCCGACCTCCCGAAGGACACGCCGCTGGCCTTCCTCTGCCACCACGGCAACAGCAGCCGCCAGGCGGCCGAGCACTTCCGCGGCCTGGGCTTCACGCGGGTCCACAACGTGGAAGGCGGCATCGACCAGTGGTCGGTGCAGGTCGACCCCTCGGTGCCGCGCTATTGACGCCGACCGTCAACCCATGTCATAGCGGCCCGCCGCGAGCGCTCCGTTCATCGCGCAGGTGGAGGTTTTGCGCTAAAACCGCGCATCGGCCCCGGATGGGCCCGCTGGCCGCGGGCGACGGTAGCCTCGGAGACGTTCGATGCAGATGAAACCGATCCTTTCGGCCGTCGCGGTGGCGCTGCTGGCGGGCTGCGGCGGGGGCGGCACGCCGGCGGACATCGCGGCCAAGGCCTGCGACGCGCAGGTCCAGCAGCAGGTCCAGGGCCAGCCCTACCAGCTCGATCTGGCGATGCTGGCCTCGAGCATGAAGGACGACGGCCGCGGCGGCCACCTGCTCACGGTTCCCGTCACGGTCAACCTCGGGCTCGCCGACCAGAGCGTCCAGCAGCTCGAATGCAGCGTCCGCCTCACGGGCGATCCGCCGACCGCGGAAGTGCTCAACGTCCGTTTCATCTGGTGAGGGACGTCGCCGCCTGACCTGCCGGCGGCGGGCACTGGGCGCCGCGCGTCCCTCAGTCGAAGCGCAGGTGCTTGACCGACTTGCCGTGCCGGCGCACCAGCTTCAGCGCCTCGATGCCCACCCGGATGTGGTTCTCCACGAAATTGGCGCTGACGACCTTGTCGGAGGCTTCGGTCTTCACGCCCTCGGGGATCATCGGCTGGTCGGAGACCAGCAGCAGGGCGCCACTCGGGATGCTGTTGGCGAAACCGGCCGCGAACACGGTCGCCGTCTCCATGTCGATGGCCATGCAGCGCATGCGACGCAGGCGCTCCTTGAACTCGTCGTCATGCTCCCAGACCCGGCGATTGGTGGTGTAGACCGTACCGGTCCAGTAGTCGTACTCGAGGTCGCGGATCATCGTCGACACCGCGCGCTGGAGGGCGAACGCGGGCAGGGCCGGCACTTCCGGCGGCAGGTAGTCGTTGCTGGTGCCCTCGCCTCGGATCGCGGCGATCGGCAGGATCAGGTCGCCGAGCTGGTTCTTCTTTTTCAGGCCCCCGCACTTGCCGAGGAACAGCACCGCCTTCGGCATCACCGCGCTGAGCAGGTCCATCACCGTGGCGGCGTTGGCACTGCCCATGCCGAAGTTGATCATGGTGATGCCGTCGATCGTGGCGCTGGGCATCGGACGGTCCTTGCCAACGATCTCGGCGCCTGTCAGGCGGGAGAACACGTCCAGATAGCCGCCGAAATTGGTCAGGAGGACGTGGGGGCCGAAATCCGCCAAGGCGACGCCGGTGTAGCGCGGCAACCAGTTCGTCACGATCTCGTTCTTGTCCTTCATGGTCCTCTCGTCGCTTGTCTTCGTCGCACGGATTCTGCCATGGCGGACCGTGAGCCCCGGGCCGCGACCATGACCTTCGGCCTAGTTGGAGCGCCGCGCCCGGCGGGCTAGGGTGGCGACCTACCCTGACGGAGCCTGCGATGCCCTCGCCCGCCCTTCGACCCGCCCTGCTGGCTGCCGCGCTCGCGCTCGGCCTTGCCGGCGCCGTCGACGCCCGCACGACCGTCCTGAAGGACGATCCGTATCCCAGCACCTACCAGCCCGTGGCGTCGCCGCCGGTGCTGATCCGCAACGCCACCGTGCTGGTCGGCGACGGCACGCGACTCGACGGCGCGGACGTACTGCTCGACGACGGCGAGATCCGCTGGGTCGGCCGCGGCCTCGACGCCCCTCGCGGGGCGACCGTGGTTGACGGCACCGGCAAGTGGGTGACGCCGGGCTTGGTCGACGTGCACTCGCACCTCGGCGTCTATCCGTCTCCCGGCCTGCAGGCGCACCAAGACGGCAACGAGATGACCAGCCCGGTGACCTCGCAGGTCTGGGCGGAACACGGCGTGTGGCCGCAGGACCCGGGCTTCGCGACCGCGCTGGCCGGCGGCGTCACCTCGATGCTGGTGCTGCCGGGCAGCGCCAACCTGATCGGTGGCCGGGGCGTCGTGCTCAAGAACGTGCCCGGCGAGACCTACCAGCAGATGAAGTTCCCGGGAGCCCCCTGGAGCCTGAAGATCGCCTGCGGCGAGAACCCGAAGCGCGTCTACGGATCGCAAGGCGCCGCACCGATGACCCGCATGGGCAACGTCGCCGGCTATCGCAACGCCTTCATCGACGCGAAGGAGTACCTCGCCAAACTCGACGGCAAGGAGCCGCCCAAGCAGGACCTCCGCCTCGAGACCCTCGCCGCCGCGATGAACGGCGAGATCCAGGTGCAGATCCACTGCTACCGCAGCGACGAGATGGCGATCATGCTCGACATGGCTAGGGAATTCGGCTTCCAGGTCGCCGCCTTCCACCATGGCGTCGAGGCCTACAAGATCGCCGACCGCCTTGCCGACGTGGGCACCTGCGGCGCCCTATGGGCGGACTGGTGGGGCTTCAAGGCCGAGGCCTACGACGCCATCCAGGAGAACATCCTGCTGGTCGACCGCGCCCGCGGCGGCAAGGGCTGCGCGATCGTGCATTCCGACTCCCCCGAGGGCATCCAGCGCCTGAACCAGGAGGCCGGCAAAGTCATCGGCACCGCGCGGCGCGCCGGCATCGACGTCGCGCCCGAGCACGCCATCACTTGGATCACCCGCAACCCGGCCAAGGCCATGGGCATCGACGGGCGCACGGGCACGCTGGAGCGCGGGAAGATGGGAGACGTCGTGCTCTGGAACCAGAATCCCTTCAGCGTCTACGCGAAGGCGGAGAAGGTCTGGGTCGACGGCGCCCTGCTGTTCGACCGCGAGGACACGGCGCGACAGCCGGTGTCCGACTTCAGCCTCGGCCAGGAGGGACAGCCGTGATGCGCGACACGACCCTGATCGCCGGCGCCATCGCGCTGGCCCTCGCCACCCTGCCCGTGCAGGCGGCCTCGCTCTTCATCGACAACGCCAAGGTCCACACCGCCGGCCCACAGGGCACGCTGGCCACCGGCGACGTCGTGGTGACCGACGGCGTGATCGCCGCCGTCGGCCCGCAGCTCGCCGCGCCGGCCGGTGCCACCGTCATCGACGCCAAGGGCCAGCCGTTGACGCCGGGCCTGTTCGCGGGGCTCTCGGCACTGGGCCTCGTCGACATCAATGCCGAGCAGACCACCGTGCAAAACGCCTTCGGCACGCCCACGCCGCATGGGCAGGACGGCGAGACGCGCTGGCGCCCCGAGTTCGACGTGATGCCGGCTTACAACCCGCGCTCCTCGGTCATCCCCGTCAACCGCAAGGAAGGCCTGACCTTCAGCGCGCTGACGCCGGCGGCGCTCGAGGAAAGCAGCTTCATCACCGGCCAGGGCGGCGTCGTGCGCTTCGACGGCGGCTGGGACGGCGCGATGGCCGGCGGTGACACCCTCTACATCGACCTGCGCGCCACCACGGCGGGCGGCGGCAGCCGCGCCAGCCAGTACATGCTGCTCGACCAAGCCATCCGCGAGGCGCGCCCCGCGCCGTCGCCCATGATGATGGCGGCCCTGCCGAGCCATGGCCTGCTCACGCCCGCGGGCCGGGACGCACTGTCGCGCTACCTGCGCGGCGGCCGCGTGGTGTTCTTCGTCGACCGGGCGGTGGACATCCTGCGCGTGCTGGAGCTGTCGAAGAAGCACGGCTTCCAGCCGGTGATCGCCAGCGCGAGCGGGGCGTGGGAAGTGGCCTCGCAGCTCGCGGCGGCCAAGGCCACGGTCATCGTCGATCCCCTGCAGAACCTGCCGTCGAGTTTCGACATGCTCGGCGCGCGCCTCGACAACGCCGCCCTGCTGCGCGAGGCCGGCGTGCGCGTCGTGATCTCGCAGTTCGACGACATGGGCACGCACAACGCGCGGAAGATCCGCCAGCTCGCCGGCAACGCCGTCGCCAACGGTATGCGCTGGGAGGACGCGCTCGTGGCGATCACCGCCGAGCCGGCGCGCGCCTTCGGCGTGGCAGACCGCATCGGCAGCATCGAGGTCGGCAGGCGCGCGGACCTCGTGCTGTGGAACGGCGACCCGCTGGACGTGACCACGACCGCGACGCAGGTGTTCGTCGACGGCAAGGCGGTGCCGATGAGGTCGCGGCAGACGCGGCTGCGCGACCGCTACATGGCGGCACCCGGCGAGCTGCCGCGCCACTACCCGCAGGGGCGCTGACGTTCCGGGCATCGCGACGGCCCGCGGGGCGACCCGCGGGCCGTCGTCGTTTCAGCCCTTTCGGAAGGTGAGCGTCCCGCCCTCGTTCGCCACCTGCACGGTGTCGCCGGCGACGAACTCGCCCCCCAGGATCTTCTGCGCCAGCGGGTTCTCGATCTGCTGCTGGATCGCGCGCTTCAAGGGCCGCGCGCCGTACACCGGATCGAAGCCGACGTTGCCCAGCAGCTCCAGCGCCTTGTCGTCGATGCTGAACTTCATCTGCCGCTCGCCGAGGCGCTTGGCCAGGTAGGCGGTCTGGATGCGGGCGATCTCGCGGATCTGCTCCTTGCCCAGCGGGTGGAACACGACGATCTCGTCGAGGCGGTTGATGAACTCCGGGCGGAAGTGCGACTGCACCACGCCGAGTACTGCTGCCTTCATCTGGATGTAGGCCGCGTCACCCTCGCCGGAAAGCTCCTGGATGTGCTGGCTGCCGAGGTTGGACGTCATCACGATCACCGTGTTGCGGAAATCCACCGTGCGGCCCTGGCCATCCGTCAGGCGGCCGTCGTCCAGCACCTGCAGCAGCACGTTGAACACGTCCGGGTGGGCCTTCTCGATTTCATCGAGCAGGATCACGCTGTACGGGCGGCGACGCACGGCTTCCGTGAGGTACCCGCCTTCCTCGTAGCCGACATAGCCCGGGGGCGCACCGAT
>JAJTHD010000164.1 GCA_021297925.1 Lysobacteraceae bacterium | reverse complement strand
CTTGCCGGCACCGATGCGGCGGATGTCGAGGCGCACCGAAGCGTAGAATTTCAGCGCGTTGCCGCCGGTGGTGGTCTCGGGATTCTGGCCCGGCATCATCACGCCGATCTTCATGCGCAACTGGTTGATGAAGATCACCATGCAGTTGCTGCGCTTGATGTTGCCCGTCAGCTTGCGCAGGGCTTGGCTCATCAGACGGGCCTGCAGGCCGACCTGCATCTCGCCCATCTCGCCCTCGATCTCGGCCTTCGGCGTCAGCGCGGCGACCGAGTCGCCCACGACCACGTCGACGGCATTGGAACGGACGAGCATGTCGGCGATCTCGAGGGCCTGCTCGCCGGTGTCCGGCTGGCTGACGAGCAGGTCGTCGAGCTTGACGCCGAGCTTCTGGGCGTAGATCGGGTCGAGCGCGTGTTCGGCGTCGATGAAGGCCGCGGTGCCGCCGGCCTTCTGGCACTCGGCGATGACCTGCAGGGTCAGCGTCGTCTTGCCCGAGGATTCCGGCCCGAAGATCTCGATGACGCGGCCCTTCGGCAGGCCGCCGATGCCCAACGCGATGTCGAGCATCAGGGAGCCCGTGCCGATCACCTCGGCGGCCTCGGCGTTCTTGTCGCCCATGCGCATCACCGTGCCCTTGCCGAACTGGCGCTCGATCTGGGTGAGGGCAGCCGTCAGGGCACGCTTCTTGTTTTCGTCCATCGCAGTCATCGTCGGGTCTCGGATCAGTGGGTGTGGGAGGCAGTGTGGCGGGGGCGTTTCGCACGGATTGAGACAGGGGCGGAACGTCGGCCCAGCATCGTCGCGCTGACCGGCCCGCGGCAGACCGGAAGCACGATCCGGGAGGTGGGAAAGACCCGGCGGCCGCTGTCGGCAGGCATCACCGCGACGGCCTCAGCAGGCCGCAGAACAGGCCTTCGATGGCGAAGTCCTGGTCCTCGGCGACGGTGATCGGCGCGTGCTCCGGATTGCGCGGCATCAGGCGCAGCCCCTCGCCGCCGAAGTGCAGCACCTTCACGGTGATCTCGCCGTCCACCCGCGCGATCACGACTTGGCCGTGGCGGGCATCCGCCGTGCGGCGCACGCCGATGAGGTCGCCGTCGAGGATGGCCTCGTCGCGCATCGAATCGCCCTGCACGCGCAGCAGGTAATCCGGCGTCGGGTGGAAGACGTGGCGATCCAGCACGACGGTGGCGTCGCTGCCGATGTCGGCCCCGATCGGCTGGCCCGCGGCGACGCGCCCAAGCACCGGCAGGCGGACGGCGTCGTCCTCGATCGCGGGGGCCAGGGACAGGGCGGCCTGGGCCTTGGCCGGCGCCTGCAGCACGCGCAGCCCGCGGGCCTTGCCGGGCAGGCGCTCGATGGCGCCGGCGGCTTCGAGGGCCTCGAGGTGGTACTGGGCGGCGCGGACGCTCTTGAAGCCAAAGGCGCGGGCGATCTCGGTCTGGGAGGGCGGCATGCCCTCCGACTCGATGCGCTCGGCGAGGAACTCGAGGATGGCGGTCTGGACGTCGGTCAGCGGCATGTGGGTAGTAATACTACTAACCCGATCGCGCCACAAGCCCCGGCCAGGGGCCACCCTACCCCGTCAGGAGGCCGTGAGGGCGAGCAAGCCCTTCAAGGCCGCAGCGATGGTCTGCCGCCGCACCGCCTCGCGGTCGCCGGCGAAATGGAAGACCTCGGCCTTCGGGTAGCCGCCGCGGCGCTTCCAGCCGATCCAGACGGTGCCGACCGGTTTGTCGACCGTCCCGCCCCCGGGGCCCGCGATGCCCGTCACCGCCACGGCGACCGACGCGGCCGAATGGACCAGCGCGCCAGAAACCATCTCGATCACCGTCTCGCGGCTGACGGCACCCTCGCGCTCGAGCGTCTGCGGCCGCACGCCAAGCATGGCCTGCTTCGCCTCGTAGCTGTACGCGACCATGCCGCAGTCGAACCACGCCGAGCTGCCGGCGAGGTCGGTGAGGGTCTTGGCGATCCAGCCGCCGGTGCAACTCTCGGCGGTGCTGACGAACAGGCGCTGGGCGATGAGCGCGTCGGCCAGTTGGCGGGCCAGCGCGCCGAGCTCGGCGTCGGTGGGGAGGTGGGGCGTGTCCATCCCGCTAGACTAGCCGGCCCTTGCCCGAGCGGTCAGCCCGCGCGTTTGAGAATGGCCAGCGACGCCCCGCAGCACACTCCGCTGATGAAGCAATTCTTCGCCGCCAAGGCGGAGCACCCGGACCTGCTGCTGTTCTTCCGCATGGGCGACTTCTACGAGCTGTTCTACGACGACGCCCGCAAGGCAGCGCGCCTGCTCGACATCACGCTGACGCAGCGCGGCCAGTCCGGCGGACAACCGATCCCGATGGCCGGCGTGCCGGTGCACGCCTACGAGGGCTACCTCGCGCGCCTCGTCGCGCTGGGCGAATCGGTGGCGGTGTGTGAACAGATCGGCGACCCGGCGCTGGCCAAGGGCCTCGTCGAGCGCAAGGTCGTCCGCATCGTCACCCCGGGCACGGTGACCGACGAAGCCCTTCTGCAGGAGCGCCGCGACACGCTGCTGATGGCGGTGGTGCGCGGGGGCACGTCGTCGAAAAGCGGTGGATTCGGCCTGGCCTGGGCCGACCTCGCCGGCGGTCGCTTCCTCGCCAACGAGGTCGCCGACGAGGACGCGCTCGCCGCGGAACTCGCGCGACTGGAACCCGCCGAAGTACTGGTGCCGGACGAAGACGGCTGGCCGGCCGCCGTCACCCAGCGGCAAGGCGCACGTCGCCGCGCGCCCTGGCTGTTCGACGCCGACAGCGCCCGCCGCGCCCTGCTGCGCTTCTTCCACCTCCACGACCTCTCGCCCTTCGGCCTGGAAGGCAAGGCGCTGGCGACGGCCGCCGCAGGCGCCCTGCTCGGCTACGTCGAGGAGACGCAGAAGCAGCAACTGCCTCATCTGACGGCCATCGCCGTGGAGGCCGCCGTCGAAGCGATCGCGCTGAACGCGGCGACGCGCCGGCATCTCGAGATCGATACCCGCGTCGACGGCAACACCGCGCACACCCTGCTGGGCGTGGTGGACAGCACGATCACGCCGATGGGCGGCCGCCTGCTGCGGCGCTGGCTGCACCGGCCGCTGCGCACGCAGGCCGTGGTCGCGGAGCGCCACCATGCGGTGCGCCACCTGCTGGAGTCCCTCGCCTTCGAGGGCCTGCGCGAAGCGCTGCGCCGCGTCGGCGACCTCGAACGCATCCTGTCGCGCGTGGCCCTGCGCTCGGCGCGACCGCGCGACCTCTCGACGCTGCGCGATGGGCTCGCACTCTTCCCTGCCCTGCGCGACGCGCTGGCGCCGCTCGATTCACCGCGCCTCGCCGCCCTGCTCGCCCGGCTCGGCGAGCACGCCCAGACGTCGGACTGGCTGCAAAAGGCCATCGCGCCACAGCCGCCGCTGAAGCTGGTGGACGGCGGCGTCATCGCAGAAGGTTATGACGCCGAGCTCGACGAGCTGCGCGTGCTCTCGACCAATGCCGACCAGTTCCTGCTCGACCTCGAGGCCCGCGAGCGCGCCGCCACCGGCATCGCGACGCTGAAGGTCGGCTACAACCGGGTCCACGGCTTCTACATCGAGATCAGCAAGGCACAGGCCGACAAAGCGCCGTTGCACTACAGCCGGCGGCAGACGCTCACCGGTGCGGAACGCTACATCACGGACGAGCTGAAGCAGTTCGAGGACAAGGTGCTCTCGGCGCGCGACCGTTCGCTGTCGCGCGAGAAACAGCTCTGGGAAGACCTGCTCGACGGCCTCAACGCCGTGCTGAACCCGCTGAAGGCCGCCGCCGAGGCAGTGGCCGAGATCGACGTGCTGGCGGCCTTCGCCGAGCGCGCGCTGGCGCTGGACTGGGTCGAACCGCAAATCGTCGCCGAACCCGGCATCCACATCGAACGCGGCCGCCACCCGGTGGTGGAAGCGGTGCGCGAGGCACCGTTCGAACCGAACGACCTCGTGCTGTCGCCCGAGCGGCGGATGCTGGTGATTACCGGACCGAACATGGGCGGCAAGAGCACTTACATGCGACAGGCCGCGCTGATCGCGCTGCTGGCCTATGCCGGAAGCTTCGTACCGGCCTCGCGCTGCGTGCTCGGGCCGATCGACCGCATCCTCACGCGCATCGGTGCCGGCGACGACCTCGCCAAGGGCCAGTCGACCTTCATGGTCGAGATGAGCGAGACGGCCTACATCCTCCACCACGCCACGGCGCACTCGCTGGTGCTGATGGACGAGATCGGCCGCGGTACCTCGACCTACGACGGCCTCGCGCTGGCGCAGGCCTGCGCCCTGCACCTCGCCAACGTCAACCGCGGCTTCGTGCTGTTCGCCACGCACTACTTCGAGCTGACGGCGCTGGCCGGCGACGGCAGCAACGGCATCGCCAACGTGCACCTCGACGCCGTCGAGCACGGGGAAAAACTCGTCTTCATGCACGCGGTGAAGGACGGCCCGGCGAACCGCAGCTTCGGCCTGCAGGTGGCGGCCCTCGCGGGCCTGCCGCGCGCGGTGCTCGGCGAAGCACGACGCACGCTCGCGGAACTGGAGCAGCGCAGCCGCGACATGCCAGCCACCGCCACGTCACCGGCCGCCATCGAACAGCCGGCGCAGATGGCGCTGTTCCGCAGCCCGCCGCCGGCGCTCGATGCGCTGGCCGCCGTGGACCCGGACGAGCTCACGCCGAAGCAGGCGCTGGAAGCGCTCTATCGGATCAAGGCGATGCTGTAGCCGCTACAGCGCGTCGAGGTCGCCCAAGGCCTGGATCAGGCGGCGCTGGCGCTTGTTCGGACGCGTCTCGGGGGCCTGGTAGCCCTGTGCTTCGAAACGCCGTTTCTCGCGCTCCGCGAGGCGGGCGGCGGTCGACGCCTCGGATTCAACGTACAGCTGCTGCGCGACGCTGGCCGGGCCGCGCTGGTCGGCCACGCCGCGGACTTCGACGTCGTAACGCTCGCCAGCCCGCTCGACGGCGAGCACGACGCCGGGGCGAACCGTGCGACTCGGTTTCAGCGTCTGGCCGTCGATGCGAACCTGGCCAAGTTCGATGGCCTTCTTCGCAAGCGCGCGGGTCTTGAAGAAGCGCGCCGCCCAGAGCCAGAGGTCAAGACGCACGCCCGCCGTGTCCTCGACAGCGGGGCCCGCAGCCCCCGAAGGCGAGCCGGCAGGCGCTTCGAGTCGGCAGTGGCGTCGTCGCATCGTAGGGATCAGGGAGGCGGAGGCCGGAAACACGAACGGCCGCGCGAGGCGGCCGTCCGGGGTTGGCGCTTGCGCGGCCGGGATTACTGGGCCGACTTGCGAGCCGCCAGATCTTCCTTGATGCGGGCCGCCTTGCCCTCGAGGTCGCGCAGGTAGTACAGCTTGGCCGCGCGGACCTTGCCATGGCGCTTGACCTCGACCGACTCGATGGTCGGGCTGTGGGTCTGGAACACGCGCTCGACGCCGAAGCCGTGCGAGATCTTGCGGACGGTGAACGACGAGTTCAGGCCGGCGTTCTTCTTGGCGATGACGACGCCCTCGAAGGCCTGCACGCGCTCGCGGTTGCCTTCCTTGACCTTGACGTTGACGATCACCGTGTCACCGGGGCTGAACTCGGGCAGCTGGCGCTGCATCTGTTCGGCCTCGAACTGGGCGACGATCGACTTGTTGAGCTGGCTCATGGCTTCAGACCTGTGTAGTTCTTCTAGATGCCGCGCCACGCAGGCGGGCGCCCGGGCGAGTCGGTAAGTATAACCGCTTGTTTCCAGCCGGCGCTAGGGGTTGCCCGCGGCCGAAGCTTGCCCGGCGATGAATTCCTCCAGCAGCTGCCGGTCCTTGCGGCCCAGCACCATCCGGGCCAGCAGGTCGGGGCGGCGGAGCCAGGTCCGGCCCAGCGCCTGCTGGCGGCGCCAGCGGGCGATGCGGGTATGGTCGCCGGACAGCAGGACGCCGGGGACGCCCGCGGTGCCGAGGCGCTCGGACCGGGTGAAATGCGGGCAATCCAGCAAGCCGTCCTCGAAGCTGTCTTCGATGGCCGAAGCCGCGTCGTTCAGCACCCCGTCCAGCAGGCGCCCCACCGCATCGATGACGACCGCGGCCCCCAGCTCGCCGCCGGACAGCACGTAGTCACCGATCGACAGCTCTTCGTCGACGTTCGCCGCGATGAAGCGCTCGTCGACGCCCTCGTAGCGCCCGCACAGCAGCACGAAGCCGGCCGTGGCGGCGAGCGAACGGGCCTTGGCCTGCGTCAGTCGCGGCCCTTGGGGCGACAGGTAGATCAGCGGCCCCGTGGCCCCGTCGGCACGGGCCCCGGCGAGGCAGGCCTCGAGCGGCTCGGACAACATGACCATGCCAGGCCCGCCGCCGAACGGACGCTCGTCGACGCGGCGGTAGTTGCCGGTGGCGTGGTCGCGCGGGTTCCAGCCCTTCACGGCCATGCGCCCGCGCTCGAGGGCGCGACCCACGACCCCGACGGCCGCGGCTTGGGCGATGAACTCGGGAAACAGCGTCAGGACGTCGATGCGCATGGTCGGATCACGTCCGGGTGGTGGCGCGGCGGGACGCGCTCAGAAATCGGGATCCCAATCGACGACCATGCGGCCGCCCTCGGGATCGACCTCGCGGACGACGTCCGGGGTGTAAGGCAGGTAGCGCTCGCGGTCGCCCGCCACGACGAGCACGTCGTTGGCGCCATTGTTGAACAGATGCGAGACGGACCCGAGCGGGACGCCCTCGACGGTCGCCACCTTCAGGCCCTCCAGGTCGACCCAGTAGAACTCGCCAGGCTTCGCTGGCGGCAGCTGCGAACGGAGGATCCAGATCTCGGCACCGACGAGGGCCTCGGCCGCATCGCGGCTGTCGATGCCCGGCAAACGGGCAGTGATGGAGCCGTTGGGGTTCAGCTTGCCCTTCGCTCCGGAAATGCCGGTTTCCTCGCCGCGATGGACCAAGATCCAAGGCTTGTAGCGGAATAGCGCGTCCCGGGGGCTCGTCCAGGACTCGAGCCTCAACTCGCCTTTCACGCCGAGGGCGCCGATCACCCTGCCCAACAGGATGCGGCGCTCGGGATTCATGCAGGGCTCCTGGATGCCGCCCGGAACGGGCCGGGCGGCCAAAGGGCTCAGGCCGCGACCTTCGCCGCTTCCTTGACCAGCAGGGCGACCTTGTCGGACAGCTGCGCGCCGTGGCCGACCCAGTGCTTCACGCGCTCGGCGTCGACTTCGATGCGCTTCTCGGCCCCACGGGCGACCGGGTTGAAGAAACCCACGCGCTCGATGTTGCGGCCGTCGCGGGCGTTGCGGCTGTCGGTGACCACGATGTGGTAGAAGGGGGCCTTCTTGGCGCCACCGCGGGCCAGACGGATCTTGACCATTGCTCTTTTGCTCTGTCGTTCTTGGGGTCAGGCCCTGACCCGAACAGGGCAGGGAATTGGAAAGTGTAGTCCGCTCGGGACCGAAAGGCAAAGCGGCGACGCCGAGCGGCAACGCCACGCAGGGCCGCCGTTCAGGACGACCGGACGGGGTCGGGTTTGCCGGGACCCCATCAGCGCGGGAATCCACCGCCGGGGAAGCCCCGGCCGCCCATCATCCCCTGCATGCCGCGCAGCATGCCCTTCATGCCGCCGCGGGACAGCTTGGACATCATCTTCTCCATCTGCTGCCACTGCTTGTAGACCTGGTTCACCTGGGCCGGGCTGGTGCCGGAGCCCTTGGCGATGCGCGCCTTGCGGGAGCCATTCAGCAGATCGGGATTGCGGCGTTCCTTCGGCGTCATCGAGTTGATGATCGCGATCATCCGCGGCACTTCCTTGCCGGTGACCTGCGCCTTCACGCTGTCGGGGATCTGGCCCATGCCGGGGAGCTTGTCCATCAGCCCGGTGAGCCCCCCCATGTTCTGCATCTGCAGCATCTGGTCGCGCAGGTCGTTCAGATCGAAGCGCTTGCCCTTCGCGACCTTCTCGGCGAGCTTCGCGGCCTTGTCCTTGTCGACGCTGCGCTCGACCTCCTCGACCAGCGACAGCACGTCGCCCATGTCGAGGATGCGGCTGGCGGCGCGATCCGGATGGAAGACGTCGAGGCCGTCGGGCTTCTCGCCCACGCCCACGAACTTGATCGGCTTGCCGGGGAGGTAGCGCACGGACAAGGCGGCACCACCGCGGGCGTCGCCGTCGGTCTTGGTGAGCACGACGCCGGTGAGCGGGAGCGCCTCGGCGAAGGCCTTGGCGGTGTTGGCGGCGTCCTGGCCGGTCATCGCATCGACGACGAACAGCGTCTCGACCGGATCGACCGCGGCGTGCAGCGCCTTGATCTCCGCCATCATTTCCGCATCGATGGCCAGGCGACCGGCGGTGTCGACGATCAGCACATCGACCACGTTGCGCTTGGCCGCGTCGATGGCGGCGCGGGCGATGTCGACCGGCTTCTGGCAGGTTTCGGACGGGTGGAACAGCGCGCCGACCTGGCCGGCCCGCGTCTGCAACTGCGCGATGGCGGCCGGACGGTAGACGTCGCAGCTGACCACCATCACTTTCTTCTTGCGGCGCTCCTTCAGGTGCTTGGCGAGCTTGCCGACCGTCGTGGTTTTTCCGGCGCCCTGCAGGCCGGCCATCAGGATCACCGCCGGCGGCTGATGGGCCAGCGAGAGCTCGGCGCCCTGCCCGCCCATCACCAGCGTCATCTCGTCGCGGACGACCTTGATCAGCGCTTGGCCCGGCGTCAGCGACTGCAGCACCTCCTGGCCCACCGCGCGCACCTTGATGCGCTCGATCAAGGCCTGCACCACCGGCAGGGCGACATCGGCCTCGAGCAGGGCGACGCGCACCTCCCGCAGGCTCTCGCGGATGTTCTCCTCGCTCAGGCGACCGCGGCCGCGGAGGCGCTGGAGGGTGCCGGACAGGCGCTGGGTCAGGGACTCGAACATGGGCGTAGGCCAATGGGAACGCGGACCGCGGAGTATAGCGGCCGGGGCCGCCGTTCTCGCCGCTCGGCCCGCTGTGCGACACTGCGGGCATGACCCTGTTCGTCTGGCTCGCCGGCTTTTCGGCACTCGCCTACGCGCTGGCATCCGCCGGCCTGGCGCGGCGCGTGCTCGCCAACGGGTCGGCCCATGGCAGCGGACTCTGGCTGGCGGTCGGCGGGGGCGGCGTCCTCGCCCAGCTCGCCGTCCACGTGGCCGCCACCGCGGCCCAGGGCCT
>JAJTHD010000270.1 GCA_021297925.1 Lysobacteraceae bacterium | reverse complement strand
TCCTTCGTCCTGATCGACATGCGCACCCCGGGCGTCGAGACCCGGCCCATCCTGCTGATCTCAGGCTCCTCCCCCTTCTGCGAGACCTTCTTCACGGACGTGAAGGTCCCCAAGGAAAACCTCGTCGGCCCGCTGAACGGCGGCTGGACGGTGGGCAAGCGCCTGCTCCAGCATGAACGCAACGGCCTGTCCGGCGGCGGCGACGGCCGCCCGCGCTTCGACACCGGCCACCTGCGCGATGTGGCCCGCCGCTACTATGGCCAGGAAGAGGACGGCCGGCTGGCCAACCCCGACTTCCGCACCCGTCTGGCCCAGCACGACATGGACGCCCGGGCCTACGCCCTGACCCTGCGCCGGGTGGCTCTGGAGGCGAAGAGCGCCAACGGCCCGTCAGCGGCGACCTCGATCATGAAGAACGCCAACTCGCGGGTCATGACCGACCATTGCGAGATGATGGTCGAAGCCATGGGCCTGGCCGGCGCCGGCTGGGCGGGCGAGGACTTCACCGAGGAGGAGCGTGAAGCTGGCCGCATCTACCTGCGCATCAAGTCCAGCACCATCGCCGGGGGCTCCTCCGAGGTGCAGAACAACATCATCTCCAAGCGCATCCTCGGCCTGCCCGATCCGAGCAGCCATACCTATTGAGGGACACGACAGGGGGGATGGTAGGCCGGCTGGGAATACCCCATCCGGGATTTCTCAACGGCCTAAGTGGTAAACTCCGCCATTACCCGCCGTTGTTTTCCTTGGGCTTTTAGGAAGACTGTATACCCTTCGGTCACGCCTCCAGAAACACCCGCTTGGTACACGCCCGGCCCCAGGTCGGGCTGTTGAAGGCCAGCATCTGCAGTTTCGGCTGCGCCATGGGGGACTCCAGGGTCTCCAGGCGGGCGTTGCGGACCGGCCAGTTGCCAGCCAGCAGGCGCGTGAACTCGCCCTGGTCTTGGGCGGCCTGCAGGGTGGCCAGGGTGTCGGAATAGGTCGGACGCGGGGGAAGGTCCTTCGACACACAGGGAACCGGGACCGGGACCGGAACCTTGACCTCGATCACCTGGGCGACGGGGCGGTGCCCGCAGCCGGCCAGGGCGAGGGCCGCGATCAGGACAAGTCGCTTCATTTCTGGGCCTCCAGGAACCGGCGTCACACATCCTCGGCGCGCTCGCAGGCGGTCGCGCCGATCAGCTGGGCGTTCAGCAGGGCGTCGGCCTGGCGGCGGGCGGAGGCGGCCACGGTCCGGGCGTCCCCGGCCGCCTTGTGCCCGTCCGCCGCCGAACGGGCCTCAGCGACCGTTCTTCGGGCTTCAACGAGGTCGGCCTTGAGGCGATCGATGCGCACGGTCTGAACGCCGGCGAAGGCGACCAGGACGACAAGCGCCAGGGCCGCCCAGGCGCGGGCGCCCAGGGCTGGGAGTGGGATCACGGAGTCCTCCGTCGGTTGGGGCGGGCGCCCTCAGCCGGCGGAGGCTGGAAGGCCGGGCGGGCTAGGACGCGGGATTGCTGAGCTTTTCGAGAAATTGCTCGAGGTTCTCGACTACGTCGCGGAGACGGGCGAGGTCCTGCTCCGGCCCATTGGCGGGGTCGAGGCTTAGGTTTCGAGGCGGCGAGCGCCCCATAGTGTCCAGGATCGCCCTGAGCTTCCCGAGCTGCTCCGAGACATGGGAGATCGGGTCGTTCTCAAGAAGGTGTCTGTCCATGCCCCGCAGGAGAGCGCGGCGCCAATGACTTGTCAAACCGCGCCGAGGTTCACGCCTCGTTCCGCGACAGCTCGCCCTGGGCGAAGCCGACGACCTTGACCGGCTTGGCCGGGACCGGGACGCCGGGGGGCCAGCGCACGGCCACGCAGCGATCCTTCGCGATCCAGGCATGGCTGACCGCGTCGCCCTGGTTCCCGCCCAGCACCCGATAGGCGACCGAAGTCTCCCCGGCGTAGAAGCCCACATGCCCGCCGCCGGGCCGCTCAAACACCAGCACGGCGCCCAGGCCGGGGGTCTCCAGGGGCGCGCCCCAGCTGGCCCAGGCCTTGGCCCGCACGGCGATGGCCGGCGGGATCAGGCCCGCCTCCGCCACGCACCAGGCCGCGAACAGGCCGCACCAGGGCGTCTCATCCGAGGTATAGCCGATGCCCAGCCGCCGGCCGACCTTCCTGGCCCAGTCCAGGATGCGCGGGTTCGACCGCACGCCCGGGATCTCGCGCACGCCCAGCTGGGCCTCGGCGATCCGGTGCCAGAGAGGGGCGTCTTTTGGGGGAGCTTCAGTCATTGGCGGTCGTTCCTTTCGCGCGGCGGGGACGGGGAGGTTTTGAGACCGTTGACCGGGGGTCGGCCATGGTCTCTACTCGGCGGCTCTGAACAGGAGGATCAGATGCGGACTGTACTCATCGTCGGGCTGGCCCTGGCGCTCGCGAGCTGCGCGACCAAGCGCTATCCCATAGCCACCTCGCTGGGCGCTGCTGAGGCGAACGCCCTCACCTGCCGCGAGCTTGAGATCGAGCTGTTGCGCGCGGACGAGGTCCGCAAGCAGATCAGCCAGACCGCAGAGATCGACTGGCGGTCCGTAGCGGCCTTTGTCGGCGACTACGGGATCGGCAACGCCATGGCGAAGAACGACGCCGAGAAGGCCATCAACAACCGGGTCGCCTCGATCCGGGCGGCTCAGGTTGAAAAGCGATGCGGGTCTGCGCCCCTCTCCGGCCTCGGGAATTGGTTCCAGGGCCTCCACTGATCACCGGCAGCGGGGGGCAGGCCTCAGGCTCCTTCGGTTCCGTGGGGTTCGTGCCCCAGACCATGGCCATGACCCCGCCGCCGAGGCCGCCGTACATCACGCCCAGGGCGGCGAAGTCGATGGGCTGGCCCTTGAGGATGGCGGCGATGGGAATGGCCAGGCCGGTCGCCAGCATGGGCAGGGAGTAGACCCGGCCAATGGCCCAGGTCCTCCCGTCCGCCCCGGTGAAGAGGTCGCGGATGAACTTCATCATTTCAGCAGGGCCTCCAGCTTGTCGTGCAGCAGCCACCAGAGCACGCCGCCCAGCACCGTCGCCGCCATGGCCGCCCCGGTCGCGGCCTTGACCCACCCGTCCCAGGTCGCGAACCGCTTCTGAACGTCCCGCTCCAGGCGCATCAGCCGCCCCACAATCCCGGTCCCGACCGGCTGGCCGTATTCGTCGTGGCTCTCAGAGCCGATGGCCCGGGTCAGGGTCTCGAGCATGGCCTTGATCTCGGCATTGCCCTGCAGGGCGCGGTCCGCCGTCGCCCCCACCTCCGCCACGACGGCGTAGATCTCATCGTGGGTCCGGCCCTCGGGCAGGTTCACAGCGCGCACACGGCGGCGCGGGGCGGGCTCAGACATGGGGCCTCCGGGCAGGTCTGGGGGATGTCGAAGGGGGAGCCCCGCAGGCCGGAACCTGCGGGGGCCTGCAGGTAAACCCGCAGGGGGGAACACTCAGGCGGAGGCGAGGCCCGGTTGACGACTCGTCAGAACCGGGATCGGATTATTCGCGGTCGAGAAGAGGCCGGGACATGCGGGCCCGGTGTTCACGATCCAGCCGGTCCATCCGTCGCCACTGACGAACCGCGATGACCAGGCCGGCCAGGCTGACGACACCCGTGGCGACCCGCACGACAAGATCGAGATCAAGGATTGACATGACGGGACTGAAGATAGCCCACCTTGCTCGGGTGACCAATTTTCTTTCGCTTCTGGGCGCCGGCGGCGGACTCGCCAGCGTTCTCGCGGGGCTCGACGGGCTGGCGATAGCAGGTGTCGGCCTGGCCTTTCTCTCCTCGCTGGGCAACTATTGTCTCAGCGAACTTCAGATGGCCGAGGCCGCCAGGCTTGAGGCTGAGCGCGATAAGCTTAAAAGTGACGTTGAGAATCTTCGGACCGACCACCTCAGAAAGACCGCGTTCGGGTTACAGAACTTCTCTGGCGGGATTAACAGCAGCCTGCGCGGATCGACCTGACGGCGGACGTCACCGCTCCACCAGGCGGATGTGGAAGCTCCGCTCATCGATCCGGCCCAGGGCGCTGGTGATCTGGTTGGTGACCCTGTTCGACCAGATGGTCAGCGACGGGCGGATGCCCCAGCCCAAGCAGGTCAACAGCATCCGCGTCTGGGATCGACTGGCCATTGACGCCGCCTTCGAAAGCCTCCCCTCTCCGACCAAATCCGAAGCGAACGAATGGGACGCCCTGATCGGGGCCTGGTACGCCAGCCCCGCCTGGGCCCAGCTGCAGCCCCAGACCCAGCGGGTCTATCGCCTCCTGTTGGACAGGTTCCGCGAGACTTACGGCGCGGGCACGGTCGCTAACCTGAAGCCCGCGCACCTGGTGAAGATCCTCGACAAGTACGCCGACCGGCCCTCACAGGCCGCCCGCCTCCTGAAGCTGCTTCGGGCCGTCTACCGCTTCGCCCTGGCCCGTGGCCTGGCCGCGTCCGACCCGACGGTCGGAATCCGCCTCGCGCCGCGGAAGAGCGCCGGCTTCCGGCCCTGGACAGACGCCGACATCG
>JAJTHD010000201.1 GCA_021297925.1 Lysobacteraceae bacterium | reverse complement strand
GTCGACGCGCTCGCCGGCCTGCAGCACCACGTTGGCCGCGGCCAGCGCCTGCTGCAGTTCGCCGACCGTCATGCCATGCGCGGCGAGGCGCGTGGCGTCCAACTCGACGACCACCGCGCGCTCCGGCGCGCCGATGGTGGTGATGTCGCGGGTGCCGGGCACGCGCTTGAGTTCGGTTTCCAGCGCACGGGCCACGGCGCCGAGCTCGGTCGCACCGCGCTGCGGGTCGTCCGTCCACGGGGTCACGTCCATCACCGGCACGTCGTCGATGCCCATCGGACGCACCAGCGGTGGGCCCACGCCCAGCCCCGGCGGCACGAAGTCGGCGTTGGCGAAGACCTGGTTGTACAGGCGGACGAGGGCGTCCTTGCGCGGGATGCCGACGTCGAACTCGACGGTCACCACGGCCATGCCGGGGCGGCTCATCGCGTAGACGTGCTTGACGCCTTCGACCTCGGCGAGCTTCTGCTGCAGCGGCACGCTGACGAGCGATTCGACGTCGTGGGCCGACGAGCCGGCGAAGGGCACGAAGACGTTCGCCATCGTCACGTCGATCTGCGGCTCTTCCTCGCGCGGGGTGATCATCACCGCCACGAGGCCGAGCAGCAGGGCCGCCAGCGCCAGCACCGGCGTCAGCGGGTTGGTCTGGAAGGCCCGGGCCAGCCGCCCGGACACGCCCAATCGTGGCTCACTCATCGGCGGCCTCCCGCGCGGCGCGCTGGGCCACCAGCGCGGCCACCGGGTCGAGCGCGATGGCCTCACCCGAGGCGAGGCCGGCGATCACCTCCACGCGATCGCCGAAGACTTCGCCCACGCGGATCTGCCGCAGTCCCACGCGGCCGTCGGCCGAGACGACGTACACCGCGGCGATCTCGCTGCGGCGCACGAGGGCCGTGGCAGGCACGAGCAGGCGCTCGGCCTCGCCCAGCTTGAAGCGCACCTTGACGGTGTTGCCCGGCTGCAGGCCGGTTTCCATCTCCGGCAGCTCGACGCGGACGGTGAAGGTGTGGGTTTGGGGGTTCGCCGCGGGGAACACGATGACCTCGCGGGCCTCGACGTCGCGGCCGTCGGCCAAGCGCACCGTGGCGGCCTTGTGCTCGCGGATGGCCGCGATGTCGGCCTGCGGCACCTGCACCTCGACGCGCAGCTGGCCGAGCGAAAGGCCCGACACCAGCGGCTGGCCCGGTGCGACGGTCTCGCCGATCTCGACATGGCGCTGGGTGACGAGGCCCGAGTACGGCGCGCGCACCACGGTGTAATCGACCTGCTCGCCTGCCTGCTTCACGCCCGCTTCGGCGGCGGCGAGGGCCGCACGCGCGGCGTCGCGCCGTGCGGTGGCCTGGTCGAGCTGCGAGCGCGCCACCAGCTGGCGCGCGGCGAGGTCGGCGATGCGGCGCTGGTCGGCGTCCGCTTCCGCGGCCTGGGCACGCGCCGCCCGCAGGGCCGCCTCGGCCTGCGCGCGACCGCTGCGCTGCTCGACGTCGGTGAAGCGCACGACGACGTCGCCGGCCTTCACCACGTCGTTGACGTCGAAGGGCAGCTCGACCACGCGCCCGGCCGTCTGCGCGGCGAGCGTCGCTTGGTTCACCGCCTGCACCACGCCGTCCCAGCTGCGCTCGCGTGCGGCAGTGGCCGGCGCGACGACGACGGTGGCGAGGCTTGGATCACCCGTCGGGGCGGCGCGGTCGTCGCCACCGCCCGAGCAGGCGGAGAGCGCGAGGGCGGCGACGAGGACGACGGCAAGGGGCAGGCGGTGGAGGCGCATGGCAAGGTGCCTCAGCGGAACGCGCAGCCGGACGACAGACCCAGCTTCTTGAACACGATGGCGGCCGGACAGAAGCCAGTGAACGCCGACTGCAGCAGGTTGAGGCCGATGAACACCGTGAACAGGAAGAACCACGGCGACACGAGCTGGGTCAGCGCGACGGAGATCAGGGTCATCACGCCGGCGAAAGCGAGGACGGCACGGTCGAGGTTCATCGCGGGGCTCCTTTCAATGTGCGTGAACTCTAAATTAGGTATTGCTAATTTAGCAACTGCCGGTCACACTTCACGCATCGCAGCCGTGCCCTTCCTCGCTCTCATGTCCCGCAGCGCCACCGCCCCCTCCCTTGCCGACGCCATGGCCTCGCAGGCCGAGGCCGCTGCCGAACTGCTCAAGGTCCTGGGCCACCCGGCGCGGCTGCGCATCCTGTGCCTGCTGGTGGAGGGCGAGCGCGCGGTGGGCGCAATCAATGCCGAGATCCCGCTCTCGCAATCCGCGCTGTCGCAGCACCTCGCCCTGCTGCGAGGGAACGGCCTCGTCGAAACCCGGCGCGAGGCGCAGACGATTTTCTATTCGCTGGCCGATGGCCCGGCGCGCGCCATCCTCGGCACGCTGCACGATCTCTACTGCGCGGCGCCTCAAAGGGCGTCGATCGGCAGCCGGAAGTAGCGGGTGCCGTTCGATTCGGGCTCGGGCAGCCGCCCGGCCTTCATGTTCACCTGCAGCGACGGCAGGATCAGCGCCGGCACCGGAAGCGTGGCGTCCCGCGCCTCGCGCAGCGCCACGTAGGCGTCCTCGTCGATGCCATCGCGGACATGGATGTTCGCGGCCCGCTGTTCGGCCACCGTGCTTTCCCAGCGGATCCCGCGCCCGCCCGGGCCGTAGTCGTGGCACATGAACAAGCGCGTGTCCGGCGGCAGCGACAGCGCGCGCCGCATCGAGCGGTAGAGCGTCCGCGCGTCGCCACCGGGGAAGTCCGCGCGCGCCGAGCCGCCGTCGGGCATGAACAGCGTGTCGCCGACGAAGGCGGCATCGCCGACCACGTGGGTCATGCAGGCCGGCGTGTGTCCGGGCGTGTGCCAGGCCACGGCCTCGAGCGCACCGATGCGATAACGCTCGCCATCGCGGAACAGGTGGTCGAACTGGCTGCCGTCGCGACGGAACTCGGGGCCTTCGTTGAAGATGCGAGCGAAGGTGTCCTGGACGACGTCGATGCGCTGGCCGATGGCGATGCGGCCGCCGACCTGCTGCTGCACCCATGGCGCGGCCGAGAGGTGGTCGGCGTGGACGTGGGTCTCGATGATCCACTCGACCCGCAGGCCCTCGCGGCGGACCAGGTCGACGACGGCTCCGGCCGAGCGGTGGGCGATGCGCCCCGAGGCGGCCTCGAAGTCCAGCACCGGATCGAGGATCGCGCAGGCCGGCCCCGCGGGCTCGCGCACCACGTAGCTCACGGTGTGCGTGGTCGGATCGAAGAAAGCGGTCACGTCGGGGACAGGGCCGCCGGGGCGTTCGATGCGGAGGTCGGTCGACATGCGCGAAGTGTGAGGCACGCGGGCCGATCGGCACCATGCGAAGCGCGCTCCGCACCCGGCGTCCGGGGCATTTCGCCGAGCCTGCACCGGTCGACCGGCAGACTGCGCCCCCGTGCCCGTGATCCATCGCCCCGTGCTCCGAGCGTCGCTGCTGCTGGCCCCCCTGCTGCCGGCCCTTCTCGCCCCGACCGCGACCGCCCGCGCCCCGTCGCCGGCCGTGCTCGACCGCGTCGAGGTCACCACCCGACTGCCCGAGGACCCGCGGCGCCGCGCCGAGGCCGTCGCCCGCCTCGACGCCCGCGCCCTCGACCGCATCGCGCCGGCCCACGCGAACGAAGCGCTGGCCCGCGTGCCCGGCGCCTGGGCCAGCCGCGGCAGCGGGCAGGAGCAGCTGCTGGCGCTGCGCTCGCCGGTGCTCACCGGCCCCGGCGCCTGCGGCGCCTTCCTCGTGCTGGACGATGGCGTGCCGATCCGGCCGGCCGGGTTCTGCAACGTCAACCAGCTGTCCGAGCTGAACCTCGCGCAGGCCGGACGCGTCGAAGTCCTGCGCGGGCCCGGCAGCGCCGTGCACGGCAGCAACGCGTTGCATGGCGTCGTGGCGGTGCAGCCGCGACGGCCCGGTGACGGCGACACGCTTCGACTCGAAACCGGCAGCGACGCGTTCCGGCGTCTCCAGGTCGGCCTCGATCGGCCGCACGCGCGACTCGACGCGCATCGCACGGAGGCCGGGAGTTTCCGCGCCGACGAGGGCTATCGCCTCGTGCAGGCCACCGCGCAATGGCAGGCCCGCGATGACACCCGGCTCGCGTTGTCGACGCACCGCCTCGACCAGGAGACCGCCGGCTTCGTCGTCGGCGACGGGGCGTGGCGCGACGCGCGACGCCGGTCGAACGCGAACCCCGAGGCCTTCCGCGATGCGCGGGCGACACGGCTGGTGCTGCACCACGAACAGACCGTCGGCGACGCGACCCTGCTGCTGCGGCCCTACGCCCGCGACGAGTCGCAGACCTTCCTGCAGCATTTCGTGCTCGGCCAGCCGCTCGAAGAGAACGGCAGCCGCAGCCTCGGCGTGCAGACGCTGTGGCAGCTCGGCGGCTGGCGCGCCGGCCTCGACGTCGAAACCGCCGAGGGCCGGCTGCGGCAGACGCAAGCCCGGCCGCTGGCCTCGGGCACGGCCGCGCAGATCGCGATCCGACCGGCCGGTCGCCACTACGACTACACGGTGGCGATGCGGCAGGCGGCGGTCTTCGCCGAGCACCAGTGGGACGCGGCCGGCGCCACGTGGACGGCCGGCGCGCGCCTGGAGCGCCTCGGCTACCGCCACGACAACCGGATGCGCGAGGGCAACACCGCCGAGGACGGGACGCCCTGCGGCTTCGGCGGCTGCCTCTACCTGCGGTCCGGCGACCGCCGCGACGCCTTCGTCGGCCGCGGCGTCCAGCTCGGCGTCATGCGCCCCTTGGACGGCGGCTGGTCGGTGGGTGGCCGGGCGGCGCGGGCCTTCCGCTTCCCGCAGACCACGGAGCTCTACCGCCTGCAGCGCGGGCAGTCCGTCGACGGTTTCCGCACCGAGCGCGCGGACAGCCTCGAGGCCGTGCTTCGCCATGCCGGCCGTCGCCTCGCCGTCGACGCGACGGCCTACGCGATGCGCAAGGACGACGCGATCCTGCGCGATGCGAACGGGCTCTCGGTGCCCGCGGCCTCGACCCGCCACCGCGGCGTCGAACTCGCCGCGCGCTGGACGCCGCGCGCCGACGCGTGGCTGGAGGGCCAGGTCGCATGGAGCAACCAGCGCTACGCCTTCGACCGCGTGCTCGCCGGGAACGAGGTGATCCGCCGCGGCGCCCGCATCGACACCGCCCCGGAGTGGCTCGGCGGCGTGCGCGCCGGCATCGAGCGCTTCGGCACGACCCTCGAGCTCGAGGGCGTCTGGCAGGGCGCCTACTGGATCGACGCGGCGAACACCCGCCGCTATCCCGGGCACGGGCTGTGGCACCTGCGCGCCGCCCGACCGCTGCGCGGCGGGTGGACCCTCGACCTGCGGCTGATGAACCTCGCCGACCGTCGCTACGCCGAACGCGTCGACCTCGCCTTCGGCGACGTCCGCAGCTTCCCCGGCGCGGGACGTCAGGTGTTCCTCGGCCTCGGCTGGGCGGGGGCGGGGCAGGCCGACCGCTAGAATGCCGCCATGACCGCGCCCCGCTCCCCGTTCGATGCCCTGAAGCCCTTGGCCGGGCGACTGCTCGAGACCGCCTTGAACCGCGCGCTGGCGCTCGACCCCGACACCCGCCGCGCGATCGCGGGGCTCGACGGGCAGCGCCTGCGCCTCGACCTCGAAGCCCCGCCGCTCGCCATGGAACTGGCCGTGCAGGGCGAAGCGCTGCGCGTCGGTCCGCCGCAGGACGCGGAACCCGACCTCGCCGTGCGCGCCGGGCTCGGGGCGCTGCTGGGCCAGCTGCCCTTCCTCAAGGGACCGGGCACGCCGGTCGGCAAGGTGCGGATCAGCGGCGATGCCGAACTCGCACGCCGCCTGCAGCACCTGGCCGCCGGCTTCGATCCGGACTGGGAGCGGCCGTTCGCGGAAACGCTGGGACCGGTGCTCGGCCCGCAGGTCGCGCGCGCGCTGCGCGAGGCGCTGCGCGGGGCCCGCGAGCAGGCGGGCCATCTGGCGAAGAGCACCGCCGAGTACCTGACCGAGGAATCCCGCGACGTGGTCCCCGCCGCCGAGCAGCAGGCCTTCGGCGAGGACGTTGACGCCATGCGCGACGCCGTCGAACGCCTCGCCGCGCGCATCGCCCGGCTCGAGGGCCGCGCGTGATCGCCGCCCCGCTGCGCGCGCTGCGCATCGTCCGCGTGCTGTTCAAGCACCGGCTCGACGCGCTGCTCGACGGCACGCCCTTCGCGCGCCTGCGCTGGCTGCTGCGGCCGCTGGGCGGGGGCGCGTCGGCCACCCCGCGCGGCGAGCGCCTCCGCGCCGCGCTGGAGGAACTGGGGCCCATCTTCGTGAAGTTCGGGCAGATCCTGAGCACGCGCCGCGACTTGCTGCCGCCCGACGTGGCCGACGCACTGGCCCTGTTGCGCGACCGCGTGCAGCCCTTCGACGGCTCGGAGGCCCGGCGCATCGTCGAGGCCCAGCTCGGCCGCCCGATCGATGCGCTGTACGCCGAGTTCGACGAGGCCCCGCTGGCCTCCGCCTCCATCGCCCAGGTGCACGCCGCCCGCCTGCGCAACGCCGACGGCAGCGCCGGCCGCGCCGTGGTGGTGAAGGTGGTGCGGCCCGGCATCGACGCGCAGATCGACGCCGACCTGCGCCTTCTGAAGGCGCTGGCCGAGGTCGCCGCGAAGACGCACCCCCGCGCCGACAAGATCCGCCCGCACGACGTGGTCGCCGAGATCGAGACGACGCTGCGCGGCGAGCTCGACCTGCAGCGCGAAGGCGCGAATGCCTCGGTGCTGCGCCGGCTCTGGCTCGGCAGCGACGACCTCTACGTGCCCGAGGTGTTCTGGACGCACTCGCACGAGCGCGTGCTGACGCTGGAGCGCGTGACCGGCATTCCCTCCGACGACATCGTGGCGCTTGAAGCCGCCGGCATCTCGCGCGCCACGCTCGCGGCCAAGGGCGTGCGCGTGTTCTACCAGCAGGTGTTCCGCGACAACTTCTTCCACGCCGACGCCCACGCCGGCAACATCTGGGTCGACGATGACCCCGCGCGCCGCGACAACCCGCGCTTCATCGCGCTGGACTTCGGGATCATGGGCCAGCTCTCGGGCACCGACCAGTACTACCTCGCCGAGAACTTCATGGCGATCTTCGTGCGCGACTACCGGCGGATCGCCGAGCTTCACGTCGAAGCCGGCTGGATGCCGTCGCACCTCCGCCTCGACGATCTCGAAGCGGCGACGCGGGCGGTCTGCGAGCCCTACTTCACCCGCCCGCTGGCCGAGATCTCGCTCGGCGAGGTGCTGGTGAAGCTGTTCAAGACCGCGCAGCAATACGAGCTGACCCTGCAGCCGCAGCTGATCCTGCTGCAGAAGACGCTGCTCAACATCGAGGGCGTGGCCCGCCACCTCGACCCGAAGCTCGACATCTGGTCGGTCGCCCAGCCGGTGCTCACCGACATCCTGAAGAAGCGCTACAGCGCGGCGTGGCTGGGCGAGGAAGTCAAGATGCGCCTGCCCGAGATCATCACCCGTGCGCCGGAATTCCCGCGGCTGATCCACGGCTTCCTGTCGCAGCAGGTGGAAGGCCGGCATCGCCTCCGCATCGACTCGACCGACATCG
>JAJTHD010000108.1 GCA_021297925.1 Lysobacteraceae bacterium | reverse complement strand
GTGATGCGCAAGTACACGCGCAACCGGCGTATCTTTCCAAACGACGACGCGGCGCTGAAAGCCCTGTTCATGGCGATCCGCGAAGCGTCGAAGAACTGGAAGATGATCCACCACTGGAAGCCAGCGCTGCAGAGCTTCCAGCTGATGTTCGGCGAAGAGCGCGTGCCGCTGGTCGCGCTGTGACAATCCCGGTTATACAGTTCGTTTGACAGACCCTCGATGGGCGAGACCGGGCGGGGTTCGGGGCCAGTCCCGACTTCGGCTTCGGGAGTTTCAACAGACTTCTGCGATTTCAAAAGTAGGCTTGAAAGGGGGCTCTCGACCCCCTTTTCCCGACGGACTTTATTCATTCGCTTCAGGACTGCAAGGCGGACACTGCACGTGACCGATCCCCGGCCCCCTTCCACGCCATCCGGCACGTCGTCGAGGCGGTTCCCCCTGCTGCTGCTCGCGGTGTTCCTGGCGATCTGGGGGTGGCTTGCGATCGCGCCCCTGTACCGGCAGGACTGGCTGCTCGAGAACGTGCTGGTCTTCGTCGCGATCCCGCTGCTGGTGTGGGCGTCCCCGCGCCTGCGCCTGCGGGACAGGAGCTACGTCGCGCTGTTCGTCTTCTTCGTTTTCCATGCCGTTGGATCGCACTACACCTACTCGGAGGTGCCGATCGATGCCTGGTGCGAGGCGTGGCTCGGGTTCTCGCCCGGGGCGGCGTTCGGTTTCGAGCGGAATCACTACGACCGGCTCGTGCACTTCCTCTACGGCCTGCTCGCCATTCCGGCGGCGCTCGACATCGTCGATGCGCGGGCGCCCACCACGCGCCTCTGGCGATGGCTGCTGGCCGTGGGCTTCGTCACTTCGCATTCCCTGCTCTACGAACTGATCGAGTGGGGCGCGGCCCTGGTGTTCGGTGGCGACCTGCGGATGGCCTTCCTCGGGACCCAGGGCGATGTCTGGGATGCGCAGAAGGACATGGCGCTTGCCTTTCTCGGCAGCGTGCTCACCGCGACCGTCCTGTCGCGGCCGGGAAGGCCGCCCACCCCGGTTGATCGCACCGCGCGGGGCTGAAACGAAGACGGCCGGACCCGGGAGGGGCCGGCCGTTCCGATGGATCCATCGCGTTCCACGATCGGCGCCGAAGCGCGACCCGCGCCGCGATCACTCCGCGGCGGACTTCAGCTTGCGCAGCGGACGCACCTTCACCTTGGTGGTGGCCGGCTTGGCGGCGAACCACTGCTCTTCCTTGGTGAACGGGTTGATGCCCTTGCGCTTCGGCTTGGCCGCGACGTGGACGGACGTGATCTTGAGCAGGCCCGGCAGCACGAACAGGCCGGCACCCTTCTTGCTCAGCGAGCCGACGATGGCCGACTCGAGTGCGGCGAGCACGCCGCGGACGTCCTTCGCGATCACGCCACTGGCCTCGGCGATATGCGCGACCAGGCCGGTCTTGTTCAGCGCCTCCTTGATGGCCTTCGGAGCCGCCGGGGCGGCTTTCTTCGGTGCGGCCTTCTTGGCCGGGGCTTTCTTCGCTGCCTTCTTCGTTGCCATGTCCTTCGTTCTCGTTGAGTGCCGTGATCGGCGGAGGGTCAACCCGCGGGGCGCGCGGGGGTGGACACATCGTCGCTCCAAATCGGGGAAAAGTAAGCCTCCCCCGCGAAAAAAAGTTGGCGAGGGAGGCCGGGGCGATCGAACACGGGGCACCCGCCGGTCGGCGGGCGCGGCGCGTTCCGCCGACGCTGGGTCATAATCAAGGCATGCGCCTCTGCGTCTACGCCGCCTCCAGTGCCAAGGTCGACCCGGTGTACCTCGAGGCCGCCCGGACGTTGGGTGCCACCCTCGCCCGTGCCGGATGTACCACCGTCTACGGCGGCGGTGGGCAGGGCTTGATGGGGGCGCTGGCCGACGGTGCGCTGGCCGAGGGCGGTGAGGTCATCGGCATCATCCCGACCTTCATGGTCGACCTGGAGTGGGGCCACGTCGGCGTGACCACGCTGGAGCTCGTCGAGGACATGCGCGAGCGCAAGCACCGCCTGCTCACCGGCAGCGATGCCGTCATCGCCCTGCCCGGCGGCTGCGGCACGCTGGAAGAGCTCTTCGAGGCCATCACCCTCAAGCGGCTCGGGCTCTATGCCAAGCCGCTCGTGCTGCTCAACACTCGTGGCTTCTACGACGGCCTGCAGGCGTTCATGGACAAGGTGATCGCCGAGCGCTTCATGAACCCCGAGCACGCGGCGATGTGGTCGATGGTCTCGCGCGTCGACGAGGTGCTGCCGCGCATCCGGGCCACGCCGTGCTGGCGCGAGGACGCCCGGCAGTACGCGGTCGTGCGCTGAGGGCTGCCTCAGTCCCCGCCGCTGCCGTCCCCGGCATCGGCGCCATTGTCGTCGTCGCAGGCGTACCCGCCATCCGAAGAGGCCTCATCGGGGGGGGGGGTCGGGGTGGCGATGTCGCCGCCCCTGAACCAGCGCGGCTGTGCCTTCGGCAGCGCCGCCGCCGCGGCATCGGCCGCGAGCACCAGGTCGCTGCGGCGGCCGTCCGGGATGTCCTGCCAGTGGCAGTCGAGCAGGGCGCCCTCGAGCGCGTAGAGCAGGTTCAGCGAGGGCTTGAAGCCGGCGCGCTTGAGCTTGACGAAGGCCTCGAGGCTGCCCAGCGCGCGCAGGTCGTCGAGCGTCCGCACGCCGACCTGGCGCAGCTGCGCCGCCGACTTCGGGCCGATGTTGCGCAGCTTCGCGGGCGTGGCCACGGGCTCAGGCCAGGGTGTCGAGGAAGGCCTGCGCCAGGGCTTCCAGCCCGCGCTGGTCGTCGGCGTCGAAGCGGTCGAGCACGGGGCTGTCGATGTCGAACACGCCGACGAGGGTCTCGCCCTGGAACAGCGGCACCACCACTTCCGAGCGCGAGGCCGAGTCGCAGGCGATGTGGCCGGGGAAGGCCTCGACATCGGGCACGCGCTGGGTCTGCCGCGTCACGGCGGCGGTGCCGCAGACGCCTTTGCCGAGGGCGATGCGCACGCAGGCGGGCAGGCCCTGGAAGGGGCCGACGACCAGTTCCTTGCCGTCGAAGAAGTAAAAGCCCACCCAGTTGAGCTCGGGCAGGGCGTGGAAGACGAGCGAGGACAGGTTCGCGGCATTCGCCGTGCGGTCGCGCTCGCCGTGCATCAGGCCGCGGGCCTGGTCGACGAGTTGGGCGTACTGCTCGGCTTTGCTGCCCTCGAGGGCGATGGCGGTGAAGGACATGCGCTTGATGATCCGGTTCAGCGGGCCGCGCGACGCGGCCGGGACTGCCACGATGGGGATGGCGCGGGACGAAGGCAAGCGCGGCCTTCACGGCGGATTCGCCGACAATACGGGGATGACGACCGCCTTCTTCGTGACCGGCACCGACACGGGCGCCGGCAAGACCTTCACCAGCACCGTCCTTCTGCACGCGCTGCGCCAGCGTGGCCTGCGCGCCGTGGGCATGAAGCCCGTGGCCAGCGGCAGCTCGCCGACCCCCGAGGGCCTGCGCAACGAGGATGCCCTCGCGCTGCAGGCGGCCAGTGATCCGCGCCCCGACTATGCGCTCGTGAACCCCTGGGCCCTGCGCGAGCCCACGGCGCCGGAAATCGCCGCGCGCCTCGATGGTGTCGAGGTGACCCTGCCCCCGATCCTCGCCGCTTTCGAGGCCTTGAAGGTGCAGGCCGACGTGGTGCTGGTGGAGGGCGTCGGCGGCTTCCTCGCGCCGGTGAATGCGGCCATCGACCAGTGCGAGCTGCCGCGCGCGCTGGGCCTGCCGGTGCTCGTCGTGGTCGGCTTGAAGCTGGGCTGCATCAACCACGCGCGGATGACAGTGGAGGCGGTGCAGTCGCGGGGCTTCCGCGTGCTCGGCTGGATCGCCTCCGACGTCGAGCCGTCGATGCTCTTCCCCGACGACTATTTCGAAGCCCTGAAGGCCTCGCTGCCGGTGCCGTGCTTCGGACGCCTGCCGCATGCGCCGGGGGTCGATGCCGCCGGGCTCACCGGCCACCTGCGCTTGCCCGGGGGCTTTCCCGGCGGCTGATCGCGGGCGGAAGCGCGGCCTCAGCCGAGCTGAAGCGTCGCCCGGTCGCCCGAGGCCGGGCGGAACACCGCCACGCGCACGAGCAGCGGCAGGGCGGGCTCCAGCTCGCGGGCGATGTGGGCGCAGAGGTTCTCGAGCGTGGCCGGGCCGATGCCCTCGACCTCGTCGAGGAAACGGTGGTCGAGCCGCTCGCGCATGGCGGCCAGCTCGCGGCGCACGACGCCGAGGTCGACGAGCATGCCGGTGGCCGGGTCGGGTTCACCGCGCAGCGTCACCTCGGCGTGGTAGGTGTGGCCGTGGATGCGCTTGCTCGATTCGACCTCGCCTTCGACGTAGCGGCGCAGGGTGTGCGCAGCTTCGAAGTAGAAGGACTGGCTGAGTTCGACGGGCATGGGCGGGGCGGGCGGGACCGGGCGCCATTCTGCCACGGGCACCCGCCGGGGCTCAGGCGGCGCCGAGGAAATCCGCCACCCGGGCGGCCGTGGCCTCGGGCTCGGCCAGCATGAAGCAATGCGAGCCGGCGATCGCGTCGACCCGGACATGGGCGTGCCGGCGCGCCAGTCGACGTGCGGACGGGGCCACGAAGGGCAGGGTGCGGTCGCCGTGCACGAGCAGCGTGGGCGTCGCGAGCCGGTCCAGGCGCGACCACAGGCCTCGGGGGCCGGAGCCGAAGATCGCCGCCTCGATGCGGGGCGGGCACTTCAGGGCCACGCCCTCGCCGTCGTCGCGAAGGCCATGGTCGACGTAGGCGCGAAGGGCCTCGTCGCGCCAGTCCGCGAACACGCCGCGCCCGCGCAGGCGATCGAAGGCCTCGTCGCGGGAGGCCCAGCGGGTCCGGCGGCGTCGCGTCGCCCGCACGAGCGGGAGTACGCCCTCCCATCCGAGGCGTTCGATCACGGCAATGACCCCCGCCACCGCCGGGGTGTAGATCACCGGGTCGAGCAGCACGATCCGACGGAACAGGCCGGGGTCCGCGCTGGCCATCAGGGCGGTCAGCACGCCGCCGAAGCTGTGGCCCAGCCCGACGATGGGCACGGAGGGCTGCGGGAGGTGCGCGCGGAAGGCGCGCGCCGCCATCGCCGCATTCGCGTTCCAGCCGAGGAAGTGCCCGCCGGCCTCGCTGTCGCCATGGCCCTGCGCGTCGCACAGCCAGAGGTCGAAGCGCTCCGCCAGCGGCGCGAGCATCGGCGCGTAGGTGCGCGCGCATAGGCCGTTGCCGTGCAGCACGTGCAGCAGGGGCAGTCCGCGCGGGGGCGTCCGCCAGCCCCGGAGCACGAGGCCATGCATCGGGTCGCGGTGCGACCAGGGTTCGAGCACCATGGGTGAATTGCTTGCAATTGAATTGCGCGCAATCTAACATGCCGCCATGCCTCCCCGCCAGCCCGCCCACGACGACCTGCTCCGGCTGGACCACCAGCTCTGCTTCTCGCTTTACGCGGCGTCGCGGGCGATGACCCGGGCCTATGCGCCGCACCTCGATGCGCTCGGCCTGACCTACCCGCAGTACCTGGTGATGCTCGTGCTCTGGGAGCAGGACGGTCCCACGGTCAGCGCGCTCGGCAGCCGCTTGTTCCTCGACTCCGGGACGCTGACGCCCTTGCTCAAGCGCCTCGAAGGGCAGGGTCTCGTCGAGCGCCGCCGCGGTGCCGAGGACGAGCGCACGGTGACCGTCCACCTCACCCGCGACGGGCGCGCGCTGAAGCGCCGTGCCGCCGCCGTGCCCAAGGCGATGCTGTGCACGCTCGGCTGCGACCTCGACGGTCTCGCCGGGCTCCTCGCCCAGCTCAAGCGCCTGCGCGCCACCCTTGCCCCCACCCTGGAGACCTCGCGATGACCCTGCAGCACGCCCTCTACACCGCCGAAGCCACGTCGACCGGCGGCCGCGATGGCAAGACCGTCGCCAGCGACGGCCGATTCGAGCTGGCCCTGAGCACGCCGAAGGAGCTCGGCGGCGCCGGCGGTCCCGGCACCAACCCGGAGCAGCTGTTCGCCGCCGGGTACTCGGCCTGCTTCATCGGCGCCATGAAGTTCGTCGCCCAGCGCGACGGCTTCAAGATCCCGGCCGATGCGCGCATCACCGGCAAGGTCGGCATCGGCCCGATCCCCAACGGCTTCGGCATCCGCGTGGAGCTCGTGGTCTCGCTGCCCGGCGTCGATCGCGAGACCGCCCACACGATCGTGGAGCGCGCGCACGTCGTGTGCCCGTACTCGAACGCGACGCGCGGCAACGTCGAGGTCACGTTCACGCTCGCCTGAGGCCCGGCGGCCCTCCTCGTTGCCGGGAGGGAATCCGCCGCGACGCTAGATGCAGGACTTCTGCGCGTCGACGCGCTCCATGATCTCGCGCAACTCGCTCGCCACGCGGTTGCGGTCGAAGTTCATGGCACTCTCCTCGCGGATCCGGCGCGCGATGCGCGCGCCGTGCCAGAGCCCCAGGGTCAGGCACCCGGTCTTCACCGTGTCGAGGCGTGCCCAGAGGGCGCCTGCCGAAGGCAGATTCTCCACATCGTCGTGCAGCTGCTTGACCTGCGCGGCCAGCGAACCGAGGTAGAGCCCGAGGCGTTCGTTGGCGATGCGCAGACGCTTCAGCGTCGACTCCGGCGCCTCGGCATTGTTGTTCCAGGCGTTGGTGATGGTGCGGCTGATGCTCTTCTCGGTGGCTTCCGCGTCGAAGGGCTTGACGATGTAGTGGTCGATGCCCAGCGTCATGGCCTGCTTGACGGTGCCGAGGTCGGCGGATGACGTGACGAGCACGAAGGGCAGGTCGCCGAGCCCGCCCTTGTTGCGCACCTTGCGCAGCAACTCGATACCCGTGAGGCGCGGCATGTGCAGGTCGCTCAGGATGGCCCCGGGTGTCATGCCGCGGTCGATGAGGTCCCAGGCCTGCATGCCGTCGTCCGCTTCGACGAGCTCGAGGCCATCGAAGCGCGACATGAGATCGACGAGGGCCATGCGGGAAACGGTGTCGTCGTCAACCAGCAGGATCTTCATTGGGCGTCCTTCCGATCATTTCTTCGAGCAGATCGAGCAGTTCGGATGTGCGTTCATCGACCATCGACCAGTCCTCGCGATCGGCGGCCTTCTCGAGATCGCCCGCGAGGCGGTGCAGCGCGCCGTCCGGTTCGAGGAACCCGGCGCTACCCTTGATCCCGTGGAACTGTTGTGCAAGCGAGGTCGCGTCGCGCTCGGCCAGCGCCTTGTTGAGCGCCTCGGTGCGGGCGGGCAGGTCGCGCCGGAACGCCTCGAACATGCGCGAGCGGAGGTCGGGCTTGGGGCCCGCCGACTTGGCGCGAGTGGTCTGCTGGGGCGTGGCTTCCGCCATGCGGGACGTCGACCGCGAGACCGCCGGCGGCGGCGCGACGACCGTGGGGGCGGGGTCCGCGACGCCGAACAGGGCATCCAAGCCCGCGGCATCGTCATCGCCCTGCGGGACCAGCAGGGCGCCGGCGGCCAGCAGTCGCTCGATGACGCCGGCCAGCTTCTCGTGCAGTTCCAGCTCGTTGATGGGCTTGGAAAGGAAGTCGTCCATGCCGCTTTCGAGGTACTGGCGGCGGTCTTCCGAGGTGGCGTTGGCGGTAAGGGCGATGATCGGGATGTCGGTTTGTCGGACGATGGTATCGGGCGCGATGCCGCCCTGCCGGATCATCCGAGTGGCCGTCGCACCGTCCATCTCGGGCATGCGGCCATCCATCAGGATCAGGTCGTAATGCTTGCGCGAGAGGGCTTCGACGGCGAGTCGCCCGTTCTCGACGATGTCGACATGGTGCCCGCGGTCTTCGAGGAGGGTGCGGATGATGATTTGGTTGGTCGGGTAGTCCTCGGCGCAGAGGATGTTGAGCCGATGGGTGTGCGGTCGGCTTTCGCTGCCCTCGTTCGCCTCGGGGGGCTCGCCGGGCTCGAAGGGCAGCTCGAACCAGAAGCGCGTTCCGAGGCCCTGCTTGCTGTCGGCGCGCAGCTCGCCGCCCATGAGCTCGACCAGGTTGCGCGAGATCGCCAGCCCGAGGCCCGTGCCTCCATAGCGTCGCGTGGTCGAGGCATCGGCCTGGGTGAAGGCGTCGAAGAGGCGCTCGAGCGCATCGGGCGAGATGCCGATGCCGGTGTCCTGCACGCTGAATTCGACCCACACGCCGCCTTCCTCGCGACGACGGTGCTTGACCGAGACGGCAATGCTGCCCACTTCCGTGAACTTCACCGCATTGCCCACCAGGTTCACCATCACTTGGCGCAGGCGCGTCGGGTCGCCCTTGAGCCAGGGCGGGAGTCCGGGCTCGACGCGGAACTTGAGCATCACGCTCTTGCCGGCGGCGCGGTCGGCGAGCAGTTCGTAGACATCGTCCACCACGCCGCTGATGGCGAAGTCGACGTTCTCGATGGTCATCTTGCGGGCTTCGATCTTGGAGAAGTCGAGCACGTCGTTGATGATCTTGAGCAGCGACTTGGCGTTCTCCTGGGCGAGCGTGATCTGCTCGCGCGCAGATTGCGGCAGGTGGCGGTCGCGCAGGGCGAAGCCCTGCATGCCGATGACGCCGGCCATGGGCGTGCGGATCTCGTGGCTCATCATGGCCAGGAACTCGCCCTTGGTGCGGTTGGCCTGCTCGGCCTGCTCGCGGGCCGCTTCCGCCAGGCTCTTCGACTGCAAGGCGCCCACCAGCGCTTCTTCCGCACGCTGCTCGAGCGCGCGGCGCTCGGTCAGGTCCTGCACGACGATGACGTGGGCGTCGGCCTGGCCCTCCACGGTCACGTCGGTGCTTGAAACGGAAAGCCAGAGCGAACGGCCGTCGGATGTGTCGAAGGCGCATTCGCCGGAGGCGAGCAGGCGGGGGTCGATCGACTCCCCCTTCAGTTCGCCCTCCTTCGCGCCGAGGATGCGGTCCATCTCGTGATTCGCCATCACCACCCGGCCGGCGGCACCGATCATCAGGCCCACTGGCGCCGACTGGAAGACCGCGTTCTGCTGGCTGAACAGCTCCGCGATCGATCGCGTGCGCTCCTCGACCAGACGCTCGAGCCTGCCGAGATGCTCGCGACGCGAGAGTGCGTGCTGGATGTGGCTCGCCACGAAGCCCAGCACCGATTGGTCGCGCTCGGTGTACACCACGCCCGGGACGTAAGCCTGGACCACCATGGCACCCACCACGCCGCCGTCG
>JAJTHD010000173.1 GCA_021297925.1 Lysobacteraceae bacterium | reverse complement strand
TGCCCGTACTGCGACTTCAACTCGCACCAGCGACCCTCTGAGCTGCCGGTGGCCGAGTACGTGGCGGCGCTGGTGCGCGACCTCGAGTTCGACCTGCCGAATGTCTGGGGCCGCACCGTGCACAGCGTGTTCTTCGGCGGCGGCACACCCAGCCTGTTCCCCGCTTCCGCCATCAACGAGATCCTCGCCGCCTGCAGCGCGCGATTGCGGTTTGCGCCCGGCGCCGAGGTGACGCTGGAGTGCAATCCGGGCACCGCCGAGTTCGACCGCTTCGAGGGCTACCGCGCCGCCGGCGTGAACCGCCTGAGCTTCGGCGTGCAGAGCTTCGACGACGGCTGTTTACGGGCCCTCGGCCGCATCCACGACAGCGGGGAAGCGGAGCGCGCGGTGAAGCTCGCGCAGGACGCCGGGCTCGACAACCTCAACATCGACCTGATGTACGAGCTGCCCGGCCAGACGATAGCGATGGCGCTGCACGACGTCGAGCGTGCGATCGCGCTGCAACCGGCGCACCTCTCGCACTACCACCTGACGATGGAACCCAACACCGTCTTCGCCGCCCGGCCACCCGAGGGCCTGCCCGACGAGGACGACGCGTGGGCGATGCAGGAGGCCTGCCAGCAGCGCATCGCCGAAGCCGGTTTCGGCCACTACGAGATCTCGGCCTACGCCAAGCCCGGCCGGCAGTGCCGCCACAACCTCGCCTACTGGACCTATGCCGATTACCTCGGCATCGGTGGCGGCGCCCACGGCAAGATCAGTTTCGGCCATGACGGTCGCATCCTGCGGCGCTGGAAGAAGAAAAACCCGCGCGAATACCTCGCCGCCCTGGCCGCGGGATCGCCCGACGGCGCGCACATCGGCGGCGACGAGGACGTGCTGATGCCCGCCCGCCCCTTCGACTTCATGCTCAACCGGCTGCGCCTGCATGCGCCGTTCGCGCTCACCGAGTTCGAGCAGGCCACCGGGCTTTCGCGCGACGCAATCGCGCAGGAGCTCGCCACGGCGGAGGCGCGCGGCTGGCTCGAAGGCAATGGCGAGGTCTATGCACTCACGCCGCGGGGACGCAACTTCAACAACGATCTGGTGAGCCTCTTCCTGCGCGAGTGAGCGCCATGCTGCGCACCCGGTCGATCGATTGCCCGTACTGCGGCGAACCCCTCGAGGTTGAGGTGGAGGCCGGTGACATGCCGCAGCGCTACATCGAGGACTGCCAGGTCTGCTGCCGGCCGATCGAGTTCACGCTGGGCGCCGGCCCGCGGGGCCGGCTGCGCGTGCAGCGCGACGACGAGTGACTCCGCCCGCGACATCCCCTTCACCTTCCGGCTACACTCCCGCCCGCTGAAGGTGTTCGGGAAGCCGGTGGAAGTCCGGCACTGCCCCCGCAACGGTAAGCCGCGGAACGTCCCCCCTACATGCCACTGGGCCCGCGCCTGGGAAGGCGGGGAGGACGGCGATGCGAAGGCATCGACGCGACGAGTCCGGAGACCGGCCTTCAGACCGTCGGCGCGCGTGATCCCGATCGCGTCGTACGGTCCTGGCGCGCTGCGGTGGGCAGCGAGGCGTGGACGCGGTCCGCCCGGCGCGGACCGCGGCCTGTCCTTGCGTTCCCGTTCGCGCCACCGCGGGTGTGCGCTGAACCTCAAGGACTTTCCATGACGCTCCATCCCCTCGCCGCCGGCCTCGCGCTGGCGCTCGCCGCTTCGACCGCCCTCGCCGCGCCCGCGGACGACGCCGCCACGCTCGACGCCGTCGTCGTGACCGCCACCCGCGCGCTGCAGCCGGTGCGCCTCGACCTCGCCGCCAGCACCGTGCTCGACCGCGCCGCGATCGAGGCCTCGCAGGCCCCGGACGTCGTCGACCTGCTCGCCCGGCAGGCCGGCATCGACGTGTCCCGCACGGGCGGCCCGGGCTCGACCAGTACCCTCTTCGTCCGCGGCGGCAACTCGAACCACGTGCTGGTGCTCGTCGACGGCGTGCGCGTGAACTCGGCCCAGCAGGGCCTGTACGACGTCGCGCACCTCGCGCTCGACCGCATCGAACGCATCGAGATCGTGCGCGGCCCGCGCGCCGCGCTCTGGGGTTCGGACGCGATCGGCGGCGTCATCCAGATCTTCACCCGCGACCCGGGCGAGACCAGCGCCCGCGTGCGCCTCGGCAGCGCCGAACGCCGCGAAGCCAGCGTGCAGTGGGGCCTCGCCGGCGATCGCGGCAGCCTCGGCATCGGCGGCGGCGTGCAGGACATCGGCGGCATCAATGCCACCACCCCGCGCAGCTTCAGCTTCGATCCCGACCGCGACGGCTACCGCAACCGCCACATCGGCCTGTCCGCCCGCACCACGCTGGGCACCCAGCAACTCGCGCTGAACACCCTGGCGACCAATGCCGACGTCGACTTCGACCGCGGCCGCACCTTTGCCCACTCGCGCAGCGGCGGTGCCCGGCTGGGCGGCCCGCTGGGAGAAGCATGGGAGCACGCCCTGTCGGTGGGCCATGCCCGCGAGGACCTGCTTACGCGGTCCAGCTTCGGCAGCCGCTTCACCAGCCGCCGGAGCAGCCTCGACTGGCTCCACGAGGTGGCGGTGGCCGAGGGCCAATCGGTGCTGTTCGGGGTGAACCATACCGACGAGGACGCCGTGTCGCGGAATGCCTCGGGGGGGCTCGTGTTCGACCGCGGCCGTCGCAACACCGGCCTGTTCACGGCATGGCGGGGCGACGCCAGCGGGCACCAGTGGGACCTCGCGGCGCGCGTCGACGACAACAGCCAGTTCGGCCGGACCAGCAGCGCGCAGGCCGCCTGGGGTTGGACCCTCGCCGAGGGCTGGCAGGCCCGGGCGAGCTGGGGCCAAGGCTTCCGCGCACCCAGCACCAACGAGCTGTACTCGCCCGGCTTCAGCGGCTTCTTCGCCGGCAACCCCCTGCTCCGCCCCGAGCGCGCCCGCAACCTCGAAGCGGGCCTGGAATGGGCGGCGGATGGGCGCTTCGCCTCGCTGTCGGCCTACCGCAGCCGGGTGGCCGACCTGGTCGCCTTCAGCGGCCCGCGCTCCGCGGCGGTCAACGTGAACCTCGCCCGCCTCGAGGGCGTCGAACTCGAGGGCGGGTTCGCATGGGGGCCGAGCCGTTGGCGCGGGCAGCTGGGCTGGCAGCGGGCCGAGAACGCCCGCACCGGGGCGGAGCTCCTTCGCCGTGCGCCCCGCAAGGCCGCGCTCTCCGTCGATCTACCGGCCAACGACTGGCTGGACGTCGGGTTCGACGCGGTGGCGGCGTCGCGGCGGCAGGACTTCGACGGCCCGCTCGGGGGCTACACGCGCGTGGACCTGCGGGCCAGCGCCGACCTCGCGCCGGGCTGGCGGCTGGGCCTGAGGGTCGAGAACCTCCTCGATCGCCCATATACTCTCGCGAGCGGCTTCGCGACCCCCGGGCGAAGCGCCCTGCTGGAGCTGAGCTACCGCGCTACCCCCGACCCGCGCTGATCCCCCCCCGTGAACCGAGGCCCGGCGCCCCCGTGGACGCCGGGCCTTCGTGCTGCCTGCTATCCTGCGTGTCACCTTGCAATGGATCGTGCGCATGACCGGCCCGGCTCCGTCCAGTCCGAACTCCAACAGCAGCCTCGCCCAGAGCACCCTGCCGAAGAAAGTGCGGCAGATCCTCGTGGGCTTCCATGAACTGGTGTCGGACGCCCTCGAGAGGGAGTTGTCCCACACCCTCAACGAGTTCGAAGCCCAGGCCTTCCAGAACGCCGAACAGGCCCGCAGCAACGCGGTCCAGTTGCGCTGGCTCGAGACCCTGCGCACCGTCCGGCGCAACCGCCCGGACATGGTGCCGAGGATGCTCACCGGCATCGAGGCCCATTTGGCCGCCATTCGCGATCCCGTCCCGGTGGCCGACGCCGATGGAACGCTTCGCATCAACGCCTCGAAGCTTTCGCTGATCGAAGCGTCCGAAATGGACGAGTCCACCACGCTGGCCGAGATCGGCAGTCGCATCGAGATGCGCCACAGCCTGTCGATCTATCTCCTGGGGCAGCGCTTCGGCGTGCTGGCGGGACGACCGGCGTTCGACGCCGAGGCCCTCCCGATCGGCCCCCAGACCCTGTGCAAAGTCCTGAGGCACGCCGCCGCGCACCTCGAGATCTCGCTCGAGCACCGCGTCCTGCTGTACCGCCTGTTCGAGCGGCAGATGCTGGTCGAATACGGTCGCCTGCTCGAGGCCCTGAACAACCACCTGATCCGCCATGGCGTGCTGCCCGGGTTGCAGTACATGCCGTTCCGCAGCCCCTCGGCAGGGACCGCCCGCCAATCCGCCCCCGGCGAAGCAACGCGACGCGACGCCGAAAAACCCGAGGGCGGGGCGCCGAAATCTAAGGCCGGCCCATCGACACCCGATGCCGGCGCTCCGCGGCCGGACGCCCGGCCGCGGCCGGCGCCGGGCCCGTCGACGCCCGCCCGTGCGACCGACGCCGAGCCCCCCCTGCCATGGCTGCTTCCCGGCGAGGCGCCGGCCTGGACCCCGTCCGCAAGCCCGGCGGCCGCATCGGGCGGCGTGCCGATGCCGGCGTTCGAGGAGATCCGCGATCTTCTGGCCTCGCGCCGCGGCACGCTCGGCAAGCTGTCGCGCGGCGTGGGCGCGGCACCGGGGGCACCCGCAGGAGCCGGCCCGTCGCCGACGACGGAGCCGGTCCACATGCCGGCGGCGCAGGAGGTCCAGCACGCCCTCAGCCTGCTCCAGCCCAGCACCGCCACCTCGGTGAACATGGGCGGCCGGATCGTTCCCCGCACCATCGCGCACCTGAAGCAGGACCTCCTCACGCAGCTGCGGCGAAGCGCCCGCCCGGACGAGACGCCTGCGTTGAGCGACGAGGACAACGACACCTTCGACCTCGTGGGCATGCTGTTCGACGAGCTCGTCAAGGACGTGCGCCCGAACAGCCAGGCCGCCGGCCTCCTGACCAAGCTCCAGGTGCCACTGCTGCGCGTGGCCCTGTCCGACAAGCGCTTCTTCGACGAGACGCAGCACCCCGCCCGGCAGATGCTCAACGCCGTGGCGGAGACCGGCGCGTACTGGCTGGGCGACGACGATGCCGACGGCGCCCTGGTCGGAAAGATGCAGGCGCTGGTCGACCGCACGTTGCGGGACTTCGACGGCGACATGGGCCTGTTCGAGGCGTTGCTGAAGGACCTCTCGTCGCACTTGCAAACCATCGCCCGCAAGGCCGAGGTCGCGGAACGGCGACATGTCGAGGCGGCCCGCGGCAAGGAGCGGCTCGCGCAAGCCCGGGAGCACGCCGCCGACGCCGTCAAGCGGATCACCGAGGGCAGCGAGCTGCCGGTGTTCACCCGGACGCTGCTCAATCAGGCCTGGACCGACGTCATGGCGTTGACATCGCTGCGCCACGGCGAGGACTCGGAGACCTGGGGCCAGCAGCTCGAGACCGCGAACAAGCTCGTGCAGCTCGCCAGGCCCGGCGCCGCGGCCGCAGGCGAGGAAGCACCCGCACTGCAGAAGGAAGTGGCCGAGTCGCTGCGTCAGGTCGGTTACCACGAGGCCGAGTCCGAGGCGATCGCGAAGCGCCTGATCGCCCCGGCAGCGGAGGCCGCGGACGACGATGCGGCCAGCCGCACCGAGCTGCTGATGCGCATGAAGACAGCCAGCCGGCTGGGCAGCACGGAAAAGCCGGCCAACCCGAAGCCCGAACAACTGACGCCGGAGGTCATGGCGCGCGTCCAGCAGATCAAGACGCTGGCTTTCGGCACCTGGTTCGAGTTCACCACGAACACACAAGGCGACCGGGTTCGTCGGCGCCTGTCGTGGTATTCGCCGGTCAGCGGCACCGCCATGTTCGTCAACCACCGTGGCCAGAAGGCCGCAGAGACCACGATCGAGCACGTCGCCATCCAGATGGTGAATGGCCAGGCCCGGTTGGTCGACGAAACGGCGAAGGAAGGCCTGCTCGATCGGGCCTGGAAAGCCGTCGTCCGGGCACTGGCCGGCTTCGGTGGTACCGGTGTCGCCACGGAGGCCGTCGCATGAGCAGCGAATACCGCCGCGCGAAGCGCCGCCGGGCGACCATCGACATCTCGGTGATCGACGCCATGACCGAGCAGGTCGTCGGCAAGATCGGCAACCTGTCCGAGTCGGGTGTTCTGCTGATCCTTGGCGATGCGCCCTGCGCGGACGCCCTGTTCCAGTTCCGCTTCGACCTCCCCGGTGACTCGGGACGGCCGCTGGACGTCGAGGTCGGCGCCCACGAACTCTGGCAGGACGATGCCGCGGCGCCCGGCCAGGTCTGGGCAGGCTTCCGCTTCATCGACGTGTCGTCGCAGTCGCTGCAGAACATCCGGGCTTGGGTCGAACAGCCCGGCAGCGACTACGTCTGAAGCCAAGGGCCGGCCGCGCAGCCGGCCGGCTGCGGCACAATCGGCGGACCGCTCCCGCCCGACGCCTCCCGCCATGTCCCACCTCTACGCCGAGCACCTCGCCACCCTGAAGCAGCGCAGCGACGCCGCGCTGGCCAAGGCCGGCTTCGACCATCTCGTCATCGCGTCGGGCGTGGAGAAGTACCAGTTCCTCGACGACCGTCCCTACCC